>NZ_AEIQ01000098.1:0-58660 GCF_000152185.1 Dermacoccus sp. Ellin185
GCGGCGGCGATTCGTCGCCGCCGCGCCTGAGCGCCGCGTCCTCGGTGGCGCTCACGCGCCCGCTCCCGTCGCGCCGCGACGGTAGGAGTTCACTTCACCGAGCCGGTGGTGAGACCACCGATGAGCTGCTTCTGGAAGGCCAGGTACAGCGCCATGATCGGGATCGAGCTGAGCAGCGCACCAGCCGAGAACTGGCCGAACAGGGCGTTGCGGTCGTTGCCGACCGTCATGCCGTAGAGGCCGACGCCGAGGGTCTGCTTGTCGACGTCGGTGAGGAAGATGCTCGCGAGCATGAACTCGCCGAACAGGCTGACGAACGACACCATGAACACCGTGACGAGGATCGGGCGCACGAGCGGCAGCGTCAGGCTGAAGAACACGCGGGCATGCGAGGCGCCGTCGACGAACGCGGCCTCGTCGAGTTCCTTCGGAACGGTGTCGAAGTAACCCTTGAGAAGCCACACGTTCGATCCCATCGCGCCGCCCAGATAGACGAGGATGAGCCCCCACGTGGTGTTGAGGCCGAACGCGGGCATCACCTCACCGATCTTCGAGAAGGTGATGTAGAGGCCGACGAACGCGAGCAGCGCCGGAAACATCTGCAGCAGCAGCAGCGCGAGCAGCATCGCCCGGCGGCCTCGGAAGCGCAGGCGCGAGAACGCGAACGCGGAGCACGCGCCGATGAAGACGCTGAACACCGAACCGACGAGCGCGATGAGCAGCGCGTTCTTGTACCAGGTGACGAACGGTCGCGCCTCGTTGCTGAACAGGTCGGAGAAGTTGTTGAGCGAGAAGCTCGTCGGCAGCAGCGTCGAAGAACTCAGCGTCCCCGCCTTGTTGAGTGCCGCCGAGAGCAGGAACAGGATCGGGAACAGCGCGAAGGCGAGCGCGCACAGCGCGAGCAGGTGGCGCCACCACACGCCGCCACCGAGGCGCGGCGCACGAGCATGCGTGCCACCGGGAGCAGCTTCGGGCACGCCGGTCACGGCTCCCGGTTCGGGCAGGCCGGCCGCAGGGGTGTTCATGGCAGACATCAGTTGACCTCCTCGAGGGCCTTGCTGCGCAGGAAGCCGGGGAAGCTCAGGAGCGCGACGATGATGAAGATGACGACGGCGACCGCGGATGCGAGACCGAAGTTCGGGTTCGTCCCGTCGATCGCGAGACGGTACGCGTAGGTGATGAGCAGGTCGGTCGAACCGATCTGGGCGCTGTCGCCGACGAACGGCCCGCCCTTGGTCAGCAGGTAGATGAGGCCGAAGTTGTTGAAGTTGAACGCGAACGACGCGATGAGCAGGGGGCCCACCGCGACGAGCAGCAGCGGCATCGTGATGGAGCGCAGCGTCCGGATCGGGCCGGCACCGTCGATGCGTGCGGCCTCCATGACGTCACCCGGGATCGACTGCAGCGCGCCTGTGCACACGACGAACATGTAGGGGAAGCCCAGCCACAGGTTGGTCAGCAGGATGGCGGCGCGCGCGGCCCACGGGTCGCCGAACCAGTCGATGTCGAGGCCGGTCAGGTTGTTGATGAGGCCGTAGTCCTGGTTGAACATCGACGCCCACACGAGCGCGGAGACGAACACGGGCACGGCGTACGGCAGGATGAGCAGGCTGCGGTAGATGGCGCGGCCCTTGATGCGCGGGTCGTTGAGCAGCAGCGCGAGCAGCATGCCGAGCACGAAGGTCGACAGCACCGACAGGATGGCGAACGCCATGTTCCACGCGAAGATGCCGAAGAACCCCTTGCGAATCGTGTCGTTCGTCACGAGGTCGGTGTAGTTCTTGAACCCGACGCCCTGCTTCCACCCGACCGGCAGCGGGCTCGCGGAGCCGGACTGCGGCACCCAGCGTGCATCCTTCTCGACATATACCGTGCCCGTGGCGGAGTCGGTGAGGGTGTTCTTCGCCTTGTCCCACTTCAGCGTCGGCGCGCCCTCGAACGCCTGCGAGACGCCACTGGCCTTGATGCCGTGGCCGTCACTCGTCGGCACCGCGAAGTTGGCGAGGTCCTTGCGCTTGTTCGCCTCGCCGAGCTTGAGGACGCGATAGCCCTCGGCCGACTTGAGGTGGCCGATGCCCATCTCCGTCTTGCCCGTGAGCGGCTGCAACCCCTTGGCGTCACCGACGAAGTGCTTGCCCTTCTCGTCGGTCAGCAGGAAGTGCAACGGCGCGGACGTCACATCCTGGCCGTCCTTGACGGCGATCGACAGCCCGTACGTCGGCGACCCCGCGACCTGCTGGACGGAGTAGGCGATGTCCTGCTTCGTCGCCTCCTCCTTGGAGACGAGGTGGCCCTGGCCGTAGTTCGTGAACGACGTCGCGGCCGTGTACACGATGGGCCACACCTGCAGCCCGAGCAGCAGGATCAGGCCCGGGAACAGATACTTCGCGGGCACGTTGCGGCGCGTGCCGTACACGACGAGCACGGCCATCGCGACGAACGCGACACCGACGACGGCGAGGCCGTACCCCTTGTCGGCCAGCTGCGTCGCGAGATAGATGCAGAGGATGACGGCGGCCGCGACGAGCGCCCACTTGAGGATCGGCGCCCACACGGGGCTCTTGGCTGGCGGCAGACCCGACGTCTGCTCGGGGGCGGCGAGGGTCGCCATGTCCTTCTCCATCGCTCGGGGAATTCGTTCACCGGTGCTCACCGCACCAGCCTGGGGCGTGAGGCGCCTCGCGGGCGCCGTCAGGCCTGTCGTGATGGGCGTCGTCGTCGACGCTCGACGCGCCGTGAGCCGGCGACCGACGTGGTCACCGGCTCACGGGTGCGACGTGGGTGGATCGTCAGCTGCCGGCCTTGATGGCGGCCTCGATCTCCTTCTGCGCCGCATTGAAGCGGGCGTCGGGGGCTGCCTTGCCGGAGATGACGTCGGCCATCGCCTGACCCATCGGGCCCCAGACGGCATTCATCGCGGGGATGTTCGGCATGAGCTTCGCGCCCTTGCCGGCCTCGGCCCACTTCGCGACGTCGGGGTTGGACTTGATGACCTCGTCGTACGCCGCCGTCAGTGCCGGCGGACGCTTGCCGACCTCGAACAGCGCCTTCTGCGCGGCGGCGGTGGTGAGGAAGGACGCGGTGAACGTCTGAGCGACGGTCGCATTCTTCGCCTTCGAGCTGACGTAGAACATCTGCACGCCGAGGAACGGCGTCATCTTTCCGCCACCGGCGACGGTGGGCAGCGAGGAGACCTCGTACTTGATGCCGGCCTTGTCGAACGTCGGCAGCGACCACGGGCCGGTGACGATGTACGGCGCCTTCTTGTCGGCGAACAGGGCATCAGCGTTGGTCTTGTCGACGTTGGTCGACAGCACCTTCTTCTTGCCGAGCTCGGCGAGCAGGTTGGCGCCCTTGAGGCTCTCGGGCGAGTTGACGAGCAGCTTGCTCGCGTCGTAGTCGCCGTTGGCCTTCGTGCCGAAGATGCCGCCGCCGAAGCCGGTGAGGAACGGGATGCCGTGGTAGGCGTCGCCCTGCTTGCCCATCTCGAGGGAGAGGACGTTCGTCGCCTTCTTCTCGTCGACGACCTTCTGACCGGTGGAGACGAGCTCGTCGATCGTCTTCGGCGCGTCCTTGACCATGTCGGTGTTGCGCACGAGCGCCATGTTCTCGACGGCGTAGGGCACGCCGTAGGACTGGTTGTTGTACTTCGTCGCGGCGATGGCCTCCTTGTTGAAGCCGGAAGCGACGTTGGCGGGGATCTGCACGGGCGCGACGGAGCCGTTGGAGACGAGCTCACCCATCCAGTCGTGAGCGCCGACGATGACGTCCGGGGCCTGGCCCGCCTTGAAGGCCGTGCCGTAGTTGCCGCGCACGTCCGTCGAGACCTGGACGGAAACCTTGACGTCGTTCTCGTCCGCGAACTGCTTCGCGAGCTTGGAGACGACGGGGGCCGCGGTGCCGTCAGCCCAGATGACGAGGTCGGCGTTGGCGTCACGCTTCGGGTCCTTGGCGTTGACGTCACTGCCGGCGGCAGCACTGCCCGACGCCTTCGCGTCGCCGGACTTCGACGAAGCCGCAGAGGTGTCGCTCTTCGACGAGTCGGACGAGGACGAGCCGCCGCCGCACGCGGAGACGGAGAGGGCGAGGACGCCCGCGAATGCGACAGCCACACTGCGCTTGGTCATGAGTGCTCCGATTGTTCAGGGCCACACCTCGAGTGTGGCCTGCTTCACAGCATGCAGCGTGTACTCAGGGTCTGCAAAGTTTTTCACGGTCACGATTTGATCAAGGAGCGTTGATCGGGTGATAGGCAGGGCCGAGCGAGCATGCAGATCGACCCACCTACCCCTCGAGACGGGGTGCTCAGATGAGCGCTACTGAAACAAATGTGCAGAAGGGCTGGTCAAGAGCCACTCCCATCAGGCATGCTGTGTGCGGCGTCACATCCGTGCGCCGCCCGTTCACAACGGATCGTCCGGCACGTTCCTGCCGGTGAGCGCTAAGGAAAACCCCATGGCAACCGTCACGTACGACAACGTCACCCTCACCTACCCCGGGGCCGATCGTCCCAGCGTCAGCGACCTCAACATCGAGATCGCCGACGGCGAGTTCCTCGTCCTCGTCGGCCCGTCGGGCTGCGGCAAGTCGACCTCGCTGCGCATGCTCGCCGGCCTGGAAGAGGTGACGAGCGGCCGCATCCTCATCGACGGACGCGACGTCACGGCGCTGTCGCCGAAGGATCGCGACGTCGCGATGGTGTTCCAGAACTACGCGCTCTACCCGCACATGAGCGTCGCTGACAACATGGGCTTCGCGCTCAAGATCGCCGGCGTCGACAAGGGCGAGATCCGCAAGCGCGTCGAGGAGGCCGCGCAGATCCTCGACCTCACGCAGTACCTCGAGCGCAAGCCGAAGGACCTGTCGGGTGGCCAGCGTCAGCGCGTCGCGATGGGTCGCGCAATCGTGCGTCAGCCGCAGGTGTTCCTCATGGACGAGCCACTGTCGAACCTCGACGCCAAGCTGCGCGTGCAGACGCGCACGCAGATCGCCGACCTGCAGCGTCGCCTCGGCGTGACGACCGTCTACGTCACCCACGATCAGGTCGAGGCCATGACGATGGGTGACCGCGTCGCCGTCCTCAAGGACGGTCTGCTGCAGCAGTGCGACACGCCGCGCAACATGTACGACCACCCGAAGAACGTCTTCGTCGCGGGCTTCATCGGCAGCCCCGCGATGAACCTGTTCGAGGTGCCGGTCAAGGACAACAAGGTGCTGCTCGGTACCGCGTCGATTCCGCTGCCCGCGGACGCCCGCCCCGGTTCGAACCGTGTCACGCTCGGCATCCGCCCGGAGGACCTCGCGCCGTCCGACGCGGGTCTCGAGGTCGACGTCGTCATGGTCGAGGAGCTCGGCGCCGACGCGTACGTCTACGGCAAGACGACCGTTGAGGGCGAGGACCAGCAGGTCATGGCCCGCGTCGACGGCCGCCGCCCCCCGATGAAGGGCGACACGCTGTACTTCGCGCCGAAGACCGATCACATCCACCTCTTCGACGTCGAGACCGGCGAGCGCATCAACGACTGAACGCGCACCCGCGAGGGGCTGACATGACGATCGAGCGGACGATGGCGAGCGGCCATCGTCCGCTCGACGTATCGACGGGTGGCCGACGCACCGTTTCGGGTGAAACACACCGTCACGCGGATGCAGGCAGCCGCCCCCGCGCGGTGGGAGGATGACGAGGTGGCACTCGACATCAAGGCAGCACGCCCCTACCCCGCGCTGTTCGCACTGCCGTGGAGCGTGCCCCTCGAGCAGTGGCCAGAGGATCAACTCGCGGCACTGCCGCGCGGCATCTCGCGTCACATCGTCCGCTTCGCGAAGGTCGACGGCCGCATCCTCGCCGTCAAGGAGATCAAGGCCGACATCGCGCTGCGCGAGTACGCGATGCTCAAGCAGCTGCGGCGCCTGCACCTGCCGTGCGTCGAGGCGATCGCCGTCGTCACCGGACGCACCGACGTGCACGGCGAACCGCTCGACGCGTGCCTGCTGACGCGGCACCTGCAGTTCTCGCTGCCGTACCGCGCGATGATCAGCCAGACGCTGCGCCCGGACGCGGCGACCCGCCTCATCGACGCCCTCGCGGTCCTGCTCGTCAAGGTGCACCTCGTCGGTTTCTGGTGGGGTGATGTGTCACTGTCGAACGCCCTGTTCCGTCGTGACGCGGGCGAGTTCGCCGCCTACCTCGTCGACGCGGAGACCGGTGAGCTGCGCGAGAAGCTGTCGAAGGGCCAGCGCGAGCACGACCTCGACATCGCGCAGGTCAACATCGCCGGGGAGCTGATGGATCTGCAGGCTGGCGGCATGGTGCCCGACGACATGGACCCCATCGAGGTGAGCAACACGATCGTCGAGCGCTATCACGAGCTGTGGGAGGCACTCACGCAGGCCGAGCGTTTCGACGCCTCGGACGCGTGGCGCGTCGAACAGCGCATCCGCTCGCTGAACGACCTCGGATTCGACGTCGGCGAGCTCGACATCACGACCGACATCGACGGCACGACGATGTCGATCAAGCCCCAGATCGTCGAGGCCGGCTACCACACGCGCCGCCTGCGTCACCTCACCGGTCTCGAGGTCGGCGAGAACCAGGCGCGACGACTGCTCAACGACCTCGTCAGCTTCACGGCGAGCAAGAACCGCCAGAGCGACGACGAACGCGCCGTCGCGCATGACTGGCTCGCGACGATCTACGAACCGATCACCCGCACGGTACCGCCGCAGTTGCGTCAGAAGCTCGAACCAGCCGAGATGTTCCACGAGGTGCTCGAGCACCGCTGGTACATGTCGGAGCGTCTGCAGCGTGGCGTGACGATCGAGGAAGCCGTCGCCGACTACGTCGAGAACATCCTGCCGACGAAACCGGACGAGCAGAACGTCATCGCCCCCGACGCAACGCCCCTGCAGATGACCGCGCGCTGAGCGCGGCGCCCCGGTAACCTCGTGTGCGAAGGAGCACAGGAGGGAATCATCATGAGCAACAACACGAATGGATACGGCAGCCAGCCGTACGGTCAGAATCCGCACGACCCCGCCGCGCAGCCGGGCCAGTACGGCGGCGCGCCGCAGGGCCAGCCTGCTTACGGACAGCCGAGCCATGACCAGCAGGGTTACGGCCAGCAGGAATACCAGGAACAGAGCTACGGCCAGCCTGCCCAGCAGTACGGTGACGCGGGCCAGCAGTACGGCGGCGGCTACGGCCGGCCGGACGCCTACGGCGCACCGGGCTACGCCCAGCAGTACGGTCAGGGCGCACCGAACATGCCGATCCTCGCGAGCTGGGGTTCGCGTGTCGGTGCGGCGTTGCTGGACTGGTTCATCACGATCCTGCCGACCATCATCTGCGTCGGCATCGCGCTCGGCACCGGAGATTTCCTCAAGGACGGCTGGGACGCGCCGGGCGCCGACCCCACCGATCCCTTCACGGACCGGGCCTGGGCGTTCATGGGCGCGGGCACGCTGCTCGGTCTGCTGTTCCGTCTCTGGAACGAGGGATACCTGCAGGGCAAGCGAGGCCAGAGCATTGGCAAGAAGGTGCTCAAGATCGGCGTCATCAACGAGCGGACCGGCCAGTACCTGGGTGTCGGCCGTGGTCTCGGCCGCCTCGCCGTCGACATCCTGATCTCGCTGCCGTCGCAGCTGATCCCGCTGCTGTTCTTCATCCCCCTGCTCAACTACCTGTGGCCGCTGTGGGACGACAAGAACCAGACGTGGCACGACAAGGCCGTCCACTCGCTCGTCGTCCGCACGGCCTGAGCGGCCCACCCGCCATCGACGCCTGACGAGAAGGAACGGACATGAGCAACGGATACGACCCCTACGTTCCGCCGCCCGAGCACGGTGGCGCCCAGGGGTACGGCAGCGGCGCGCAGTCGCAGCCGGGCCCCCAGTACCAGCAGTACCAGGGCCAGCCGTACCAACCGCAGGGCTACCAGGGTGCGCCGCAGCCCGGCCAGCCGTACCAGAATCAGCCCTATCAGGGGCAGCAGTACGGTGCGCCCGCTCGACGGGTGGGGTCCGCGCCCTACGGTTCATGGGGGTCGCGCGTGGGCGCTTACCTCATCGACAGCCTGCTGTCGGCCGTCCCGATGATCGTCATCTCCGGTCTCGGATTGTGGCTGGCGTTCAAGGACAGCTACTCGGTGGAAGACATCAACGGCAACTCGACGCTGCACAACGTCTCCGGCGGCGGTGTCGCGTTGGCGCTGCTCGGTCCGCTCGTCGCGTTGCTGTTCAACCTCTGGAACCGCGCCATCCGTCAGGGCAGGACGGGCCAGAGCCTCGGCAAGAAGATGCTTCACCTCAAGGTCGTCGACGAGCGCACGGGTCAGCCGACGGGCGCCGGTGTCGGCTTCGGGCGTTACCTGCTCGAAGCCGTCGCCGGCGGTATCAGCGGCGGACTCCTGCTCATCGTCGACCTGCTGTGGCCGCTGTGGGATGACACCAAGCAGACGCTGCACGACAAGATCGTCCACACGATCGTGGTGCGCGGCGACTGACGCCCGCCCACCGCGGGCGAGCCTCGAGCTCGCCAGACGTGAAACGGCCCGGTTCCCCTCTCCGAGGGAACCGGGCCGTTTCGCGTCAGGGCACGCGTCAGCGCAGACGCTGGTGGATGTCCTCGCTCATGCGAACGATCGCGACGTAGAACTCGAGCGTCATCCGGATGAAGACGAGGTACAGCAAGATGAGGACGGGGCCGATGATGAGAGCGAGCAAACCCGACGCCGCGTTGTCCGCGAAGCCGCCGATCACCATGAAGACCCACAACAGCCCCAGAGCGCCGACGGAGATGGCGTAGGCGAACTTGACGATCTTCGGCGTGATGAACGTCGAGAACGAGAAGTCGAACAGCGCCTTGAAGAACCCGGCGCCCGACAAGGACTGATCAGCGGGCACCTGCTGCCCGTACGCCTGGGCGCCGGCCGTGGGGTTGGCCTGCGTCTGGTCGTAGGACGTGTGGGCGCCGTACTGGTTCGACTGGCTCTGGTGCGGCTGACCGTACTGCCCGTACTGCCCCTGGTCACCGGTCTGGTCGTACTGGTACGGCTGACCGTAGTGACCGGGGTTCTGGCCGTCGCCGGGCTGGTATCCGTCGTAGGAGTCGTGGTTCGACATCGTGAAGGTCTCCCTCTCGTTCATCATGGTGCCTGGACGTACCACGATACGGGGCTGGGAGCCTCCCGCATCCGACCTCCGGGGCTCAGCGCGTCGAGCCCAGCCCGCGGTTGACGGCCACCTGATACAGCGTCACGGACGTCGCGATGCCGGCGTTGAGCGACTCGACCGCGGAGCTCATCGGCACAGAGACGATCTGGTCGCACGTCTCGCTGACGAGACGCGACAGGCCCTTGCCCTCGGAGCCGACGACGACGACGAGCGGCCGGTCGGCGAGCTCGAGGCCGGGCAGGTCAACGTCACCGTCCATGTCGAGGCCGATGACGAAGAAGCCCGCCTTCTTGAACTCCTTGAGCGCGGCCGTCAGGTTGCTCGCCTGCGCGACGGGGATGCGTGCCGCGGCGCCCGCCGATGTCTTCCACGCCGACGCGGTCATGCCCGCGCTGCGACGCTGCGGGATGACGACGCCGTGGCCGCCGAACGCCGCCGTCGAACGCACGATGGCGCCGAGGTTGCGGGGATCGGTGATGCCGTCGAGCGCGACGACGAGCGGCGTGCCGGGCAGTTCGGGGTCGATGAGGTCGCTCGGATGCGCGTACTCGTACGGCGGCACCTGCAGCGCGAGGCCCTGGTGCACCGCGCCGTCCGTGAGCCGATCAAGTTCACCGCGCGGCGTCTCGAGCATCGCGACGCCCTGCTCCTGCGCGATCTTGAGCGTCTCGCGCACGCGGTCATCGGAGTCGATGCGGCTCGCGACGTACAGCGTCGCGGCAGGCACGCCGACACGCAACGCCTCGAGCACCGAGTTGCGCCCGGCGATGATCTCGCTCGACGTCCGGTCGCGGCGCGCACCGCTCGAACGTCGCGCGTTGGGCGCGTTCTTGGCGGCGCCGGAGCGCTGCGCCGACTTGTACGCCTTGTGGTTCGGGCGCTCCTCCGCGCGCGGCGTCGGGCCCTTGCCCTCGAGCCCGCGTCGGCGCTGACCGCCGCTGCCGGTCGTCGCGCCCTTCTTCGACGCTCCCTTGCGGATCGCACCGCGGCGCGATGAGTTGCCTGGCATCAGTCGTTGTCCTTTCGACCCGTACGCGCCACGCTCCAGCGGGCGCCGTCGGGGGTGTCTTCGACCACGACGCCGGCGTCGGCCAGCTGGTCGCGGATGATGTCTGCTGTCGCGAAGTCCTTCGCCGCACGTGCGGTCTTGCGTTGCTCGACGAGAGCGTCGACGAGCGCGCCGAGCGCACGCTTCGTCTCGTCACCGTCGGCCGATCCGTTGCCCGACCACTTCGGGTCGAGCGGGTTGACGCCGAGGACGTCGGTCATCGCGGCGACCTGCAGCGCGAGCTCTTCGACGCGCCGCACATCGGCCTCGTCGATGGCGGTGTTGCCCTCGCGGATGGCGTCGAAGCACGCTGCGAGCGCGCCGGAGACGTTGAGGTCGTCGTCCATCGTCGCGACGAACGCCTCGGGCAGTTCGACGTCGGCGAGGTCGGCGCTCGTCAGGACGGCGTCCTCGCCGAGGGCGCGACGCAGGAAGCCCTCGATGCGCTCGACGGCGGCATTCGCTTCCGCCAGCGAATCGGACGTGTACTCGATCGTCGAACGGTAGTGCACCGAGCCGAGGTAGTAGCGCAGCACGAGCGGACGCACCGTCTTCGTCAGCTCCGTGACGGACAGCGTGTTGCCGAGCGATTTGCTCATCTTCTCGCCGCTCAGCGTCACCCAGCCGTTGTGCATCCAGTAGCGCGCGAAACCGAGACCTGCGGCGCGTGACTGCGCCTGCTCGTTCTCGTGGTGCGGGAAGCGCAGGTCGATGCCGCCGCCGTGGATGTCGAACGTGTCACCGAGCCAACGACGCGCCATCGCGGAGCACTCGAGGTGCCAGCCGGGGCGCCCCTCACCCCACGGCGTCGGCCAGTTCGCGGACGCCGGCTCGTCGGCCTTGCGGCCCTTCCACAGCGCGAAGTCGCGGGGGTCGCGCTTCGCACGCGGGTCGGCGTCAGCGGCGTCTTCCATGTCGTCGAGCTTCTGCCGCGTCAGCGCGCCGTACTCGTCGAAGCTCTTGACGTCGAAGTAGACGTCGCCCGAACCGTCGGCTGCCGGGTAGGCATGGCCGCGTTCGATGAGCAGTTCCATGAGTTCGACCATGTCGGTGACGTGCCCTGTCGCGCGCGGCTCGTACGTCGGTCGCTGAACGCCGAGGATGTCGAGCGCGTCGCTCGTCTCACGTTCGTGAAGGTAGCTCCACGCGAACCAGGGCTCCCCCGCCTCCGCGGACTTGCGCAGGATCTTGTCGTCGATGTCGGTGACGTTGCGCACGAGCGTGACGTCGTAGCCGTGACCGCGCGTCAGCCAGTTGCGCAGCACGTCGAACGCGACGGCGAAGCGCAGGTGACCGATGTGCGGCGAACCCTGCGTCGTCAGCCCACAGATGTAGATGCCGACCTTGCCGGGCTCAACTGGTTCGAAGTCGCGCAGTTCGCGCGTGGCGGTGTCGAAGATCTGCAGGCTCACGCCGCACAGTCTATCGGCGACGCGCAGCCCTGACGCCCCGCCCGAGCGCCTGCCCACCATCGAGCGGCGCAGCGTCGATCAGTGGCTCAGGAGATCCACTGCTGCCAGGTGAGGTTCCAGTCGCCCTCGCCGTTCGTCACGGAGACGGGGTTGTTCGTGCCCTTGGAGACGAACAGGTTGCCGGGCAGCACCTTGTCGTAGAACCACTTCGCGTCGGCGGCCGACAGGTGGAAGCATCCGTGCGATGTGTCCGCCTTGCCGATGAGGTCGTCCCAGGGTGCGGCGTGCAGGTAGGTGCCCGATTCGGAGACCTGAACGGCGTTGTTGATCTGCTCGTCGTAGTAGTTCGCCTCGCCGGGCGTGCAGGAGATGCCGACGCTGCACGACGTCATGCGTACCGTCCGCTCCTTGCCCGTCACGACCATCTTGCCGGTGAGGCTCTCGAAGCCCTTCTTGCCACCACCCGACTTCATGACGCGGGTGACCTTGCCACCCTCGCTGACGGTGACCTCGTGCGTCGCGGGGTCGTACACCGCCTCGAGGTCGGAGGTGACGTCGAAGCCGACGTCACCGAGCGTGCCCGCGCCCCAGGTCTGGCCGATCGGCATGCCCTGGATCGAGCCGGTGACGGTGACGCTGTCGCCGACCGGCCACTTGTTCTTCGGGCGGTAGTCGAGGCGCGTCGGGCTGACCCAACGCCACGCGCCCTCCACGTTCGCCGTGTCCTTCACGGTGAACCGCTTGGCGACCTCGGCGCGCTGCGCCTGCGGCACGGCCTGGCTGAACGTCAGCACGACCGGCTGAGCGTTGCCGACGTTCGAGCGCTTGAACGGCGTGACGGCGTAGAGGCCGGTCGTGCTCGCACCGTTTGCGGCGGCGAGGAGGGTCCGCGAGTTCGTCGCGCTCTGCCCGTCCGAGGTCTCGGCCGTGGCCGTTACGGTGTACGAGCCGCTCTTGGTCAACAGGCCGGCCAGCGTCCAGGTGCCCGCGCTCGCGTCGTAGTTGCCCTCGACGCTCTTGCCCGCCGCGTCGGTGACGGTGACGTCCGTGACCTGTGCCGGGCTCGAATCGGCGCCCTTCGCACTCACCGTCACCGGCTGCGACAACCCCAGGGGCGAGCCCTGGGCGACGTTCGAGGCGATGGTGATGGTCGCCGCAGGCGCGGCACTCGACGAACTCGTCGACGACCCGGGCGATTCAGCGCCCGAGTGCGTTCCCGACGCCGAACCCCCAGCGCCCGACGACACGTTCGCCGCGGGCGCCGAGTGATTCGCGTCCGAGGAGCATCCGGCGCCGACGGCCCCCAGCGTGATGACGCCGACCAGGATCGCCCCGGTGTGCACGAGGCGACGATCGGGGCGGGTGTGGGCGAGGGGCAGGCTCGATGGGCGACGCATCCTCCCAGTCTGCGCCACGTCCGTCGAACCACCGCGCAGGAACACGCGGGTCACCCTCGGATGCTCACAGCTCGGACCCAGCTCCGATCGTGGCGCCCTCGGCCGCGATGCTCGTCGCTTCACCGTGGCCCGTCAGGACGGTGGTGTGGCCCGGCAGCGTGAACAACGACGCGCGGATCGAGGCGAGCAGCGTGTCCTCGTCCGAGTACGACCGACCGGTCGCACCGGGGCCGCCCTGGAACAACGTGTCGCCCGTGAACACGACGTCGAGCGCCTCGAGGTACAGACAACACGCGCCCGGCGCATGCCCCGGGGTGTGGATGACGCGCAGGGTGGCCCCTGCGACCCGCAGCTCGTCCCCGTCGCTCAGCGACTCGTCGGGCGCCCAGTCGTACGTCATGTCCCACAGCACGCGGTCGCCCGGGTGCAGGTGGACGGGCGCACCTGTCGCGGCGCGCACGTCGGCGGCGGCCGTGATGTGGTCATTGTGGGCGTGCGTGCACACGATGGCAACGACCTCGCGGCCCGCGACGCCGTCGAGGATGGGCGCCGCCTCGTGAGCCGGGTCGACGACGATCACCTGCTCGTCGTCGCCGATGAGCCAGACGTTGTTGTCGACGTCCCACTTACCGCCGTCGAGCTCGAAGGTGCCGGAGGTGACGACGCGTTCGATGCGCAGACCGCCGTCGGCGACGACGACTTCCGGGCCCGCGGGGGCGCTCACAGTTCCACCACCGAACGCAGCACCGAACCCTCGTGCAGCTTCTCGAACGCCGACTCGACGGCGTCGATGCCGATGCGCTCGGTGACGAAGGCGTCGAGGTCGAAGCGGCCCTGCTTGTAGAGGGCCACGAGCGCCGGGAAGTCGCGCTCGGGCAGGCAGTCGCCGTACCAGCTCGACTTGAGCGCGCCACCGCGACCGAAGATCTCGATCATCGGCAGTTCGATCTTCAGATCGGG
Organism: Dermacoccus sp. Ellin185; assembly: GCF_000152185.1. Lineage (NCBI taxonomy): Bacteria > Bacillati > Actinomycetota > Actinomycetes > Micrococcales > Dermacoccaceae > Dermacoccus > Dermacoccus sp. Ellin185. Next base: position 13,989 of record NZ_AEIQ01000098.1, read on the forward strand.
CGTCGGCACGCCGACCATGACGACGCGGCCGGCGAGGTCACGGGCGTAGAACGCCTGCTCGTACGTCTCGGGGCGTGCGACGGCGTCGATGACGACGTCGGCGCCGAACCCGCCGGTGAGTTCGCGGATCTTCTCGACGGCGTCGACGTTCTTCGAGTTGATCGTGTGGGTCGCGCCGAACTTCTTCGCCGTCTCGAGCTTCGCGTCGTCGATGTCGACGGCGATGATGCGCGCCGCACCGGCGATCTCGGCACCGGCGATGGCCGCGCACCCCACCCCACCGCAGCCGATGACGGCGACGGACTCACCGCGTTCGACCTGGCCGGTGTTGGCGGCCGCACCGAACCCGGCCATGACGCCACAGCCGAGCAGGCCGACCGCGGCTGCGTCGGACTCCTCGACCTTCGTGCACTGGCCGGCGGCGACGAGAGTCTTGTCGATGAACGCGCCGATCCCGAGAGCGGGCGTCAGCTCCGTGCCGTCCTCGGCCAGCGTCATCTTCTGCGTCGCGTTGGCCGTGTCGAAGCAGTACCAGGGCTGACCCTTCTTGCACGCACGGCACTCGCCGCACACGGCGCGCCAGTTGAGCACGACGAAGTCGCCGACCTCGACGTTCGTCACGCCCTCGCCGATCTTCTCGACGCGCCCGGCCGCCTCGTGGCCGAGCAGGAACGGGAACTCGTCGTTGATGCCGCCGTCGCGGTACGACAGGTCGGTGTGGCAGACGCCGCACGCCTCGACGTCGACGACCACCTCACCGGGGCCGGGGTCGGGCACGACGATGTCGACGAGTTCGACCGGGGCGTTCTTGCTGCGGGCGATGACGCCCTTGACCGTCTGGGACATATCGAAAGATCTCCTCGTGTGGAAGGTGGCTCGACGGGTCGGTGCACCGCTTCGAGGTGGCCTCGGCGCATGTGCCCGACTTTGGTTCCAATGTAGTCCCCGGCGCTGACAACCCCGTCATCACAAGGGTTTCGACGCCCCGAGGCGGGGAATCAGGAAGCCGCCGTCACGGCGTGACACAGCTCGAACGGGTGACGCCTCAGGCGCGCGGCACGATGAGCGCGGTCGCGATGGCCGCGATTCCCTCGCCTCGGCCCGTCAAGCCGAGCCCGTCGCTCGTCGTGCCGCTGACCGAGACGACCGCGCCGCCGAGCGCATCCGAGAGCGCGGCCTGGGCCTCGTCGCGACGCGATCCGATCTTGGGGCGGTTTCCGACGATCTGCACGGCGACGTTGCCGATCTCGTACCCGGCCTCGCGCACGAGGCGCGCCGTCTCGGCGAGCAGCGTCACGCCGCGGGCGCCGGCGAGTTCGGGGCGGTCGACGCCGAAGTGCTGCCCCAGGTCGCCCAGCCCGGCAGCCGAGAAGAGCGCGTCGCACAGGGCGTGCGAGGCGACGTCGCCGTCCGAGTGACCTTCGATGCCACGCTCCCCCGGCCATGTCAGACCTGCGAGGGACAGCTCCCGCTCGTCGTCGGCGAGCGGGTGGATGTCGACACCGATCCCGGTGCGCGGCAACGACATCGACACCGGCGACTCAGGCCGACCGGACGATGAGACGGGGTGCGTCATGACTGACCTCTCGGGTGGGTGTCGGTGACCTCGCCGGCGACGGCATCGTCCGCGGCGAGCAGGTGCTCGGCCAGCACCATGTCGAGCGGCGTCGTCACCTTGAGGGCGAGATCGTCACCGGCGACGACGACGACGTCCGCTCCTGCGAGCTCGACGAGCGCGGCGTCGTCGGTGGCGTCGGCGCCGCAGGCGTGGGCCGCGAGCAGCGCCGAGCGCCGAAAGCCCTGCGGCGTCTGGATCGCGCGCAAGGCGGCGCGTGCGGGAGTCGACGCGACGACCGTCTGTGCCTCTCGCGCCTCGACGAGCTTGATCGTGTCGACGACGGCGACGCCCGGCACGACCGCGTCAGCGCCGTCGTCGAGGGCCGCCAGCACCCGAGCCACGAGCGACGGCGGCGCGAGGCACCGCGCTGCGTCGTGGACGAGAACGGCGTCGCACGACGCATCGAGCGCGGCAAGGCCCGCCCGCACCGAGTCGCTGCGCTCCGCGCCGCCGCCGACGCGCGTGACGAGGGTGGGGTCGAACTCGGCGAGAGCCTCGTCGAAGTCGCTCTCGTGCGTCGCCGGAGTGACGACGACGACGTGCGACACGCCGCCCGCCGCGAGGATGCGGCGGACGGCGTGCGTCACGAGGGGAGCCCCCCTCAGGGTCACGAGCGCCTTGGGTCGGCCCGCCTTGAGACGGGTGCCGAGCCCGGCGGCGACGACGACGGCTCCGGCGTTCAGGACGCGAGGACCTCGTCGAGCGTGGCTTCGGCCTTGTCCTCGTTCGTGTGCTCGGCGAGCGCCAGCTCGGAGACGAGGATCTGGCGGGCCTTGGCGAGCATGCGCTTCTCGCCGGCGGACAGGCCGCGATCCTGGTCGCGGCGCCACAGGTCGCGCACGACCTCGGCGACCTTGATGACGTCACCGGAGGCAAGCTTCTCGAGATTTGCCTTGTACCGGCGCGACCAGTTGGTCGGCTCCTCGGTGTGCTCGGCGCGCAGCACCTCGAACACCTTCTCGAGGCCGGCCTTGTCGACCACGTCACGCACGCCGACGAGGTCGCAGTTCTCTGCAGGGACTTCGATGGTCAGGTCGCCCTGAGCCACGTTGAGCACGAGGTACTGCTTGTCCTCGCCCTTGATCTTGCGCACCTTGATCTCTTCGATCGTGGCGGCTCCATGGTGCGGGTAAACGACGGTCTCGCCGACTTTGAATTCCATGTGGTAATAGCCCCTTTCGCGACCCCAAGAATACCACGCAGCCGCGCCATTCCGGGCAAAACGACGGCGTCTCCAACCTCGCCACCGGTCCATAGCACACCCCGATGAGGCCCCCTCGCAGGTGCGTGCGGTGCGCGACACGCGGCGAACGGCGAAAAAGTTGTGTGTCGATTCGGTCACCTCTGCACCCGGTGCGCGCATGCGCGCGGCGGTGGCGATACTCTTGGGCACGTGACGCGACGAATCATGAACCCCCAGCGCCGCCGCGCAGGCGTGCTTCTTGCCGCCGTGACGCTCGGCGCCACCCTGACCGGCTGCGGCCAGGTCATCAACCCGTACACGACGGAGCTGCAGTACGACCCCGCTGACGGTGTCTCTGCCACGGTGGGCGACCTCAAGGCCGTCAACCTGCTCATCGTCAACGACGACAAGACGCACAAGGGTGCTCTCGAGGGCCTCGTCTACAACAAGGCGAACGAAGATCGTCAACTGACGCTCTCCGTCGCGGGCACCGACACGCAGGTCACCGTTCCCGCAGGCCAGAGCGTGCGCCTCGACGGCAAGGCGAACGGCAACGGCTCCGCCAAGGTCAGCCCCGTCGAGGTCGCCTCGATCGGCGACTCGAAGCCGGGCGACCAGATCGACATGACGCTCAAGGCCACGCCCGGCGGCTCGACGCAGGTCGCCGTCCCGGTCGTGCTCGACCAGTACCCGTACGGCTCAGCCTCGGTCGAGCACGCCGAGGACGTCGAGCCGAAGGAGGGCCACGACGTCGGCATCAGCGAATCGACCCCCGCCCCCACGGGCGAGGAGGAGAAGGGCACATCCGTCACGAGCCACTAGTGTTCGCGTCCCACGCCTGACGAAGGCCGGCATCCTGCGCGGGATGCCGGCCTTCGTCGTGCGCCGGGGGTGCGGGTGGTACGCAGGGTCCTCCGCGTCAGGCCTCGAGCTTGTAGCCGAGCCCACGCACCGTCAGGATGTGCTGTGGCAAGCCGGGGTCGGGTTCGATCTTGGCGCGCAGGCGCTTGATGTGGACGTCGAGGGTCTTGGTGTCACCGACGTAGTCGCTGCCCCAGACGCGGTCGATGAGCTGCATGCGAGTGAGGACGCGCCCCTCGTTGCGCATGAGCATCTCGAGCAGTTCGAACTCCTTGAGCGGCATCGCGACGCCCTTGCCCCCCACAGTGACGACGTGACGTTCGACGTCCATCGCCACACGCCCGACGACGAGCTCGTCGCTCTCGCCCGCCTCCGCCTCGCCGCGGCGGCGCAGAACGGCCTTGATGCGCGCGAGCAACTCGCGCCCGGAGTACGGCTTCGTCACGTAGTCGTCGGCGCCCATCTCGAGGCCGACGACCTTGTCGATCTCGCTGTCCTTCGCCGTCAGCATGATGATGGGCACGCTCGAGCGGCTGCGCAGCTCGCGGCACACGTCGACGCCCGACATGCCGGGCAGCATGACGTCGAGCAGGACGAGGTCCGCGCCGCCGCGCTCGAAGGTGTCGATGCCCTCTGGTCCGGTGGCTGCGACGAAGGCCTCGTAGCCCTCCTTCTTCAGCATGTACGCGAGCGGTTCCGAGTAGGACTCCTCGTCCTCCACGATGAGAATGCGGGTCACTGGACTTCCTTCGTCGGGGCGCCGCTCGTCGCGAGCACCGGGCGGGCTGAGCGGGTGAGGGGCGCGTCGGGGTCGGCGAGGTGGTGCTCGCGCTCGGCGCTCCAGCAGGGGAACTGCATCTCGAACGTCGAACCTACGCCCGGTTCGCTCCAGACGCGGATGCGGCCACCGTGGTTGGCGCACACGTGCTTGACGATGGCGAGCCCGAGCCCGGTTCCGCCGGTCTGACGGGAGCGTGCGGGGTCGACACGGTAGAAGCGTTCGAAGATGCGCTCCACGTCGGCCGCGGACAATCCGATCCCCTGGTCGGTGACCTGCACGGCCACATCGTCGTCGTCGGTCGTGACGACCACGGAGATCCGCGTGTCCGCCGGCGAGTAGTTGACGGCGTTGCTCACGAGGTTGCGGATGGCCGTCGCCAGCAGGTTCTCGTCGCCGAGGACGACGTGCGATTCTTCGTCGGCGCGCAGCAGCACCTCGATGTTGCGGCTCTCGGCGAGCAGCCGTGTCTCCTCCGTCGCGCGGACGGCGCACTCGCCGAGGTCGACGGGCTTGGCCGCGGCGACGGTGTCGGCGCCCTGCAGGCGCGACAGGTCGACGATCTCCTGCACGAGGTTCGCGAGGCGCACCGTCTCCGTCTTCATGCGGCCGGCGAAGCGCGCGACGGCCTCCGCGTCGTCCGCGGCGTCCTCGACGGCCTCGGCGAGCAACCGCAGCCCGCCGACGGGCGTCTTCAGCTCGTGCGAGACGTTGACGACGAAGTCGCGGCGCGTCTCCTCGATGCGACGCGCCTGCGTCCTGTCCTCGACGAGCACGACGACGAGGTCGTCGTTGAGGGGGGTGACGCGGACGCCGAGGTCGACGCGGGCGTCGTCGATCGGGCCGCGCGGCAGGTCGAGGTCGCCTTCGACGGTGCGGCGTTCGCGACGTGCGAGGCGCACGACCTGCTTCATCTCCTCGTGCCGCAGGTCGACGTCGCGCACGAGTCCGAGGGCAGAGGCGTCCTCGCTCGAGGCGACGACGCGGTCAGAACGGTCGACCAGGAGCCAACCCGAGCGCAGCAGACGCAGCAGGCGCGCGGCGTCCTGCGACAGCATGCGAGGCACGAGGTCGGTCGTCGACGCGGCAGGGGTGTCGATCAGGCTCGGCGCGGCCACGGCTGTCGCCGCGCCCCTCGTCTCCCCTTGCGGCGGTCGTTCGGGACGCCGACCGAGCGCGTATCCCCCGCCCAGGGCCAACGGGGCGGCGACGGCTGCACCGGCGGCGAGGGCGAGGAGGTCTGACACAGGGCAAGGGTACGCACACCATGACCGCGGGCGGCGCCCTGAGCGCGGGCGCCTCGCACATGTCGCCGGATGTTCACCTTCGCGCTTGTCTTCGTTCATGAGGTCATGGAAACGTCTGCTGGGAACCACCACAGGGTGGTCATCCGCCATGCCTGCACGCGCTCCACGGAGCCAGCCTGAGGAGGACGCGAATGCGCGACGCATTCCACGAGGATCTCGACAAGATCTCCGACCAGCTCGTCACGATGACGACGATGGTGGCCACCGCTCTCGAGCGCGCCACCACCGCCCTGCTCGAGGGCGATCGCACCGTCGCCGAGAGCGTCATCGCCGCCGACGACGACATCGACACGCTGCGCCGGGAGATCGACGACCTCGCCGTCGACCTGCTCGCTCGCCAGCAGCCCGTCGCAACCGACCTGCGCATGGTCGTCACGGCGATGCACATGAGCTCCGACATCGAGCGCATGGGCGACCTCGCCCGTCACATCGCGAAGGTCGCCCGCATGGCGGCCCCGAACCTCGCCATCCCCGACGACATGCGCCCGATCATCGCCGAGATGGCGGCCGTCGGTCAGCGTCTCGTCAAGGCGACCGGTGATGCGATCTCGTCCAAGAACGTCTACGCGGCCGTCGAGATCGGCCGTATCGACGACGCGATGGACGAGCTGCACAAGAAGGTCTTCACGACGCTGCTCGACAACTGGCAGCATGGCATGGAGGCCGGCGTCAACGCGACGCTGCTGTCGCGCTACTACGAGCGCTTCGGTGACCACGCCGTTGCCGTCGCCGACCGCATCGTGTACCTCGTGACGGGTCGCTACGGCAACCCGGACGAGGGCCTCTCGCGCGACGCGCGCTGAGGATCAAGCTCGTCGTCGCGGGGCTGGGGCCCGAGCTTGCGAGGCCAGCCAGCTCCAGCGTCGGCGAGCGTTGACGAAGCGCGCAAGAGGAAACGCGCACTGAGGATCAAGCTCGTCGCCGCGGGGCTGGGGCCCGAGCTTGCGAGGCCAGCCAGCTCCAGCGTCGGCGAGCGTTGACGAAGCGCGCAAGAGAAACCGCGCGCTGAGGATCAAGCTCGTCGTCGCGGGGCTGGGGTCCGAGCTTGCGAGGCCAGCCAGCTCCAGCGTCGGCGAGCGTTGACGAAGCGCGCAAAACAAAACGCGCGCGCTGGGCACCAGATCTGATGAAGCCCGCCACACCGATCGGTGTGGCGGGCTTCATCAGATGCGGGTGCTTACTTCTTGCCCTGATTGGCGACGGCGGCAGCGGCTGCGGCGGCGGCTTCGGGGTCGAGGTAGCGTCCACCCTTGGTGACGGGCTCGAAGTTGTCGTCGATTTCGTAGACGAGGGGCATGCCGGTGGGGATGTTGACGCCGACGATGTCGTCGTCACTGATGCCGTCGAGGTGCTTGACGACGGCGCGCAGCGAGTTGCCGTGCGCGGCGAGCAGCACCGTCTTGCCGTCCTGCAGGTCGGGGACGACCTCGTCGTGCCAGTAGGGCAGGAAGCGCTCGATGACGTCCTTGAGGCATTCCGTCAGCGGCGCGTCGTCACCGAGGTCGGCGTAGCGCGGGTCGGCGTCCTGGCTCCACTCGCTGCCTTTCTCGATGGGCGGCGGGGGCGTGTCGAAAGAGCGGCGCCACGTCATGAACTGCTCTTCGCCGTACGTGGCGAGCGTCTCGGCCTTGTTCTTGCCCTGGAGGGCGCCGTAGTGCCGCTCGTTGAGGCGCCAGCTGCGCTTGACCGGGATCCAGTGACGGTCGGCTGCGTCGAGTGCGAGGTTGGCCGTCATGATGGCGCGGCGCAGCAGCGACGTGTGGACGACGTCGGGCAGGATGCCGTTCTCGATGAGCAGTTCACCGCCGTGCGTGGCCTCGGCCCTGCCCTTGTCGGTGAGGGGCACGTCGACCCACCCGGTGAACAGGTTCTTGGCGTTCCAGTCGGACTCTCCGTGACGGAGCAGGATCAGCGTGTGCGTCATGCCTCCAGCCTATCGCCGACGCCCGTGTGAGGGTGGGGCGTCACAGCTCGGTGGTCGGATCTTTCGCCGTTGCCTCATCGTCCGCCTTCGCCTCGTCGTCGCGGCCGTTCTCGAGGAGGTGGCGGAAGGCGTCGAGGTTGCGCGTCGACTCGTCATGCGTGACGCGCCAGTGCCATTCTTTCTTCATCGACGACAGGAAGCCACGCGCGAGGACGTCGTTGAAGATGCCGTCGCTCGCCTCGAGCATCGCGCCGAGCAGGACGTCGAGGCCCGCCGTGTCGAGCCCCGCCAGCGGCAGTCGGCCGGTGAGGTAGACGTCGCCGGAGGAGTCGATGCCGTACGCGACGCCCGGCAGGCGCAGGTTGCGCTGCAGGAGCAGCCGGTAGACGTCCTCGTGGTTCTCGTCGGGGTTGCGCACGACGAACGCCATCGCCTTGAGCGTGCGATCCCCGACGACGAGCGAGACGACCGTCTTGAGCTTCTTCTCCCCCGGCAGCGTGACGACGAACTCGCGCTCGCGCGCCCCGAGATCCCATTCGAGGCCGGATGCCTCCAACCATTCGCGCACGAGGGTGGTGGCGGCTTCGACCAGGTCAGCGTCAGACATGACACCAACCTACGCGGCCGTCGCCGCTCGCGGCATCACCCGGTCAGGCCTTCGCACCGTCAGACCGTCGCACGCTCAGACCGTCAGACCGTCAGACCGTCACGGCACGATGGCGCTGGGTACCCCGGCGAGCGCACGGGAGGCGTCGATGTCGGAGCTCGTCTCCCGCCGGCACGCGTCCTCATAGACGGCGAGGAGCTTGTCGACGCTCGCGTCCCAGCTGTGGTGCTGAGCGTGGCGGGCGGCGCGGCGGCCCAGTTCATCGATGCGTGGCGGGTCGTCGAGCAATGCGGCGAGCTCCTGCGCCCACGTAGCCGGGTCGTGGCCGTCGACGAGGACGCCGCCGTCTCCGACGGCCGTCGGCAGCCCACCGACCGCCGCGGCCACGACGGGCGTGCCGGAGGCGGACGCCTCGATCGCGACGAGCCCGAACGACTCGCTGTGCGACGGCACCGCGACGACATCCGTCGCATGGAACCAGGTGACGAGTTCGCGCCGCGAGACGGGCGGCACGAAGTCGACGACGTCCTTGACGCCCAGCTCGCGCGCGAGCGCCTGCAGCGCGAGGGGCTTGTCGAGGCCTGAGCCCGACGGCCCGCCGACGATGACGAGTCGCAGCTTCTCGCGGCGCCACGGGGCGTCCTCGATCATGCGAGCGACGGCGCGCACGAGGACGTCGGGCGCCTTGAGCGGCTGGATGCGGCCGACGAAGAGGACGACGTCAGCGTCCTCCTCGAAGCCGAGTTCCGCTCGCGCAGCATGACGTTCGGCGACGATGTCGTCGCCCGCGCTGAACACGTCGAGGTCGACGCCGGGGGTGACGACGGTGACCCTCGCCGGGTCGGCTCCGTAGAGGTCGATGAGTTCTCGGGCCTCGCCGGGGGTGTTGGCGACGAGCGTCGTGGCCGCGTCGACGACCTGCTCCTCACCGATCTCGCGCCCCGCCGGCTCGGGAGTGTCACCCGCGGCGAGCTGACTGTTCTTGACCCGCGCCATCGTGTGCATCGTGTGGATGAGAGGCACCCGCCACCGGTCGGCCGCGAGCCACCCGACCTGGCCCGAGAGCCAGTAGTGGGAATGCACGAGGTCGTAGTACCCCTCCGGCTTCGACGCGCCGACCCGCATCATGCCGGCCGCGAACGCGCACAGCTGGCCCGGCAGATCGTCCTTGCCGAGCCCCTCGTACGGCCCGGCGGCGATGTGGTGGACGGTCACGCCGGGCGCCAGTTCGACCTGCTCACCCACGGACGCGCTCGTGCGCCGCGTGAAGATGTCGACGGCGACGCCGCGTTGCGCGAGCCGCTTCGCCGTCTCGACGACGTAGACGTTGAGGCCGCCCGCGTCACCCGTCCCCGGCTGCGACAGCGGTGAGGTGTGGACGCTCACCATGGCGACGTGCTTGACCTCGCGCTCTGGAGCCTCACCGGACGCCGAGGTGGCCGGACTCGTTCCTCCGCGCCCGTCCGACGGTGCGGCGGGGGCGCTCGGTGGCCACGCGCGGGCAGCGGCATCGTTCACGTCGGGTTCGTCCACGCCATCGGCAACGGTAGATTCGCCACGTGCATTCCCGACCCGTCGGCGCCGTCACCCGCGGCACGACCAACGCCAACCGGCTGCGCCGTCAGGACCGGTGGCTGGCGGGGCCGCAGGCCTGGCGGCTGCGCCGCTCGGAGGGCTCGCCCGTCGTCGTCGATCTCGGGTACGGGGCCTCCCCCATCACCGCCGTCGAACTGCACACGCGACTGCGCGCGGTGCGCCGTGACGTGCGCACCGTCGGCATCGAGATCGAACCGAGCCGCGTCGAGATGGGCCGCCGACTGATCGCGCGCACGCCGCTCGAGGGGTTGAGCTTCGCCCGTGGCGGTTTCGAGGTGCCGCTACCGGGCGGCGAGCGCCCTGTCATCGTGCGGGCCGCGAACGTGCTGCGTCAGTACGACGAGAGCGAGGTGGCCGGCGCCTGGGCGCACGTGCTCGAGCGGTTGGCGCCGGGCGGGCTGCTGCTCGACGGCACGTGTGACGAGCTGGGGCGCCGTTCGACGTGGGTGGCGCTCGAGGCGAGCGGGCCCGTCAGCCTCACGCTCTCCTACCGCCTCACAGGCCTCGCCGACCCCGCGGACATCGCCCCGAGGCTCGTCAAGGCCCTCATCCACCGCAACGTGCCCGGCGAGCGCATCCATGACTTTCTCGCTGCACTGTCGCACCACTGGACGCTCAGTGCGCCGCTGGCGCCGCACGGGGCTCGTCAGCGGTTCATCGCGACGGCCCGCGCGATGCGGGCGTCGGGCTGGCCGCTGCTCGACGACGTCCACCGCTGGCGCCTCGGCGAGATCACCGTCGCCTGGGCAGCCGTGGCACCCGCGGACGACGGCGCCCGCATCACTCGTCGTTGAGCGTCGCGACGAACAACCTCGCGCCCCGCTCACCGGTGACGCGCGCCGGTGGGTCGCCCGCCGGCCACCACGCGCACTCCAGGGGCCCGAGCACCAGACGCTCGTCGGCGCACTCGACGCTGACGGGCGCATCGAGCGCGAGCAGGAGACCGGGCGCGCCGTGGGCGGGCACGTCAAGGGGCTCACTCTGAGGTCGAAGCTCCCACAGCGCGAAGTGCGGCACCTCGGAGTGGTATCGCGCCATCCCGGGCTGCGGACGCCGGGGTTCGTCCGCCGTCACGGGCGTCGACACGTCGACGATGGCGAGCAGTTCGGCGACGTCGACCTTCTTCGGCGTCAACCCGCCGCGGACGACGTTGTCCGAGTTCGCGAGGATCTCGACGCTCGTGCCGCGGACGAAGGAATGCAGGACGCCAGCGCCGATGAAGTAGCTGCGCCCGGGCGTCATGAGGTGGTGCTGCATCGTGAGCAGGACGACGACGCCGATGTCGCCCGGAAACTGCTCGTGCACGGTGAGGACCGTGCGCAGGGCGCGCGCCTCGGCGTCGTCCTCGATCGTCTTGACGACGCTCTCGAGCGCCGCGACGACCTCCTGCACGAACGGGCCCTGACGCTCCGTCTCGAGCGTGAGGATCATGCTGAGCAGCGCGTGCTCGGGACGCTCGGTGCCGCGCGCGGCGTCGATCATCGCCTCGAGGCTCACGAGGCCGAGCGCGCGGAGGCGCTCCTGCACCTGCGCGAAGGGCAACGAGCCGGCGAACGCCTCGCTCTCGACGAGGGGGATCCACGCCTCGGGCTTCGGCCACGCATCGGAGTAGGTGCCCTCCGGCGCCGACGCCGCGCGGCTCGCGTCCGGGTGCGCCTGGATCGACAGGGCCTTGTCGGCCGCGAGGATCTTGAGCAGGAACGGCAGACGGTCGCCGAAACGCTCACGCGAGCGGGCACCGAGATGGTGGGCGTGGTCGCTCGCAATGTGCTCGTCGAGGCCGCAGCGACGTCCCCCCTGATCGAACGTGCCCGGCCCCGCTTCGTGAGCCCCCACCCACAGCTCGGCCTCGGGTTCCTCGCTCGGCGCGCGCCCGGCGAGGCTTGCCAACGCCTCACGCGAACCCCACGCGTAATCCTTGATGAACGGCTCGAACTTCAGCACGGCGCCCCCTCCCCCACTGCACCCATGACGGGCGTCATCGTATGTCGTCGGCGGGGTCGTCGAAGAACTCCCCCACGACCTTCCGCACCCGCGCGCGGTGCCCCCACAGCAGCCCGTGCTCGTCGAAGACCTCGAGACGCGCGTTCGGCAGATGTTGTGCGAGACGCTCGGCCGAGCTCACCGGGTGCACCTCGTCGCCGCGCTGGGCGAGGATGAGCACGGGCAGCTCGAGGCCGCGCAGCGCCTCGACGTCGGCGACCGGGACGGCGTGTGGCATGTCGCGCAACGCCTCGGCCATGCCGGGGCGCAGGAACACCTCGGTCTGCTGATCGACCCAGGCCTGCGCCGCGTCACTTCCACGCGCCGACGCCGGCAGCTCGCGCTCCAGCTGGGCACGGATCGTGGCGGCGTCGCCGTCACGCGAGGCCTGCGCCATCGCCTCGTAGCGCACGAGGCCCGCGCTGTTGCGCGGCGAGTCGACGACGGCGGGGATCACGAGGACGACCCGCTCGAAGCGTCGTGGGTCGCGCAGCAGGACGCGCAGGATCGAACCGGCACCCATCGAAACACCCAGCGCCCGCGTCGCCGCGACATGGTCGCTGACGGCCAGGAGTTCGTCGGCGGTGTGGTCGTAGTCCCACCCGTCGAACGCCGGCGCCGAGCGGCCGTGCGAACGGAAGTGGAAGAAGACGCGCGTGCCCGAGACGCCCGAGGCGTACGGACGCGTCGAGGGGATGGAGGCGCCCATGCCGTGCGCGAACACCGTCACCGGCTCCCCGCGACCGGAGCGCACCATCTCGAGCGGGCCGCTCGGGCCGTCGACGAACTCAGCAGCCACCGCGGATCACCAGGGGCCGTACGGGCCGTTGGAATTCGGCTTGTTCGGTCGGACGATGGGTCGGACGTCGGCGAGGAACACCCCGGCGGCGACGATGCCGATGATGCCCGGCAGGCTGACGGGCCGCAGCAGCGAGATGAAACCGAGCAGGACGGCGACCGCCGTGATCGCCAACCACGCGGGCTTCGAGAGCTTGCCGTGCACCTGATACATGATCGCCGAACCGCGCGCGGCCTCGATGAGTGCGAAGATCTCGACGCCGAGCACGATGACGCCCAACGCCACCATCGCGTACGCCTGGATCTGAGAGATGACCTCCATGCCTCCAGCCTAGGCGAGAGGTCCGACAACCCGCGCCGGACGGGGCGTTCTCGAGGTGGCGGCCGGGGACGTCGCCCTCACACTTCGACGACGACGGTGAACGGCCCGTCGTTGACGAGGCTCACACGCATGTCAGCGCCGAAGCGGCCCGTCGCCACGCGCAACCCCTCGCCGCGCAGCGCCGCCACGACGGCGTCGACGAGCGGTTCCGCGACCTCACCCGGCGCAGCCGCTCCCCACGACGGGCGCCGACCCTTGCGCGTGTCGCCGTACACCGTGAACTGGCTGACGACGAGCAGGCGGGTGCACGCCTCACCTGTCTCGAGGTCGCCGGCGTGCAGGTCGCTGACGCTGACCTCCCCGGGCATGATGCGCAACCCGGCGATCTTGCGCGCCATCGCCGCGACCTGGGCGCCGCCGTCGTCATGGGTGGCGCCGAGCAGGACGACGAGACCCGGCGCGTCGAGTCGGCCGACGACCTCGCCCGCGACGCTGACGCTCCCCTCGAGCGCTCGCTGCAGGACGGCCCTCATCGGTGCGCCGCGGCGAGCGAACCCGTCGTCGGCTCCGGCAGCACGGCCGTGACAGCGCCCACGGGCTCACCGTGGCCGAGGATCGGTGCCGACGCGAGATCGTCCAGCACCGGCGCGTCCACCCCCATCGCCCGCAGGATCGCCGCAGCCACGACGGGGCGCGCGCGCTGGGAGCCGTCGGCGATCTTGACGCTGACGCCGCGTCCGTCGGCGAGGCCGATCGCGTAGACGGCCTCCGCCCCGTCCTTCGCGATGAGGCCATCGACGCCCTCGACGAGTTTCGTGACGTCGCGGCGTGTGCCCCCGAGGTAGCGCGGCGCGGCGCGCATCGCATCGGCCACCCGCGCCTCTGCGTTGCCGGGCGCCGCCGCGGCAAGTCGCCCGAAGGCACGCGCCAGCCCGTCCATGCTCAGCGTCATGACGGGAGCACCACAACCGTCCACGCCAGTCGCCTCGACGGTGTCGTCGGCGATCTGCTCGAGCGTGGTGGCCATGAGTCGCTGCAGCGGGTGGTCGACGTCGCGGTAGGTCGTCGTGTCCCAGCCGTTGACGACGCACGTCGCGAGCATGCCGGCGTGCTTGCCGGAGCAGTTCTGGGCCAGCGACTCGGGCTCGCGGCCCTCACGCAGCCACTGGCGACGATCGACGTCGTCGTACGGCAGGTCGGGGGTGTTCTGCAGGTCCTCGACGCTCAGGCCGTGCCGTTCGAGGATGCTGCGCACCCCCTCGAGGTGGAAGCGCTCACCCGAGTGGCTCGAGCACACGAGCGCGAGCAGCTGCGGCGGCAGATCGAGGCCGGCACGCACCATCGCGAGCGCCTGCAACGGTTTGTTCGACGAGCGAGGGTAGATGACGACGTCCGGCTCGCCCCACGCGGCCTGAACGGCCCCCTTGGCAGTGGTGACGCACGCGAGCGCACGGTGGACGGACTCGACGAAACCCGAGCGGTCGACGCGGGCCATGACCGGCGCCCCGGCGAGCCTCGCGATGATCTGATCAGCGGTGGGCGAACTCATGCTCCGACCTTACGGGCTGGCGCGGGCATGACGAAGGCCCGTCACTCCCCCAGGGAGCGACGGGCCTTCGTCTGCGACTAGCCGAGGCTAGATGCGGTCAACCTCAGTGGTTGTCCTTGACGTCGCGAACCTTGTCCTTGGCCTTGTCGGCGAAGGAGCGGTCGTCACCGTCGCGGACGCCGTCGGTGCCACGCGTGCCCTCGACGCCGTTCTCGACGCGGACCTCTTCGTGACCGACCTCCGCCTGGACGCGCTGCGTCTCCTGGACCTGGTCGACGTCGAGGCCGACGCGCTCGGTGGCGACGGTCTCCTTGTCGACGACCGGGCGCTCCTCGTGCAGCGTCACCGTCTGCGTCTCCTCGCCGAGCTGGACGTTGCCGTCGACGCGCTCGTTGACGGGCTCACGGGTCACGTGAACCTCTTCGCGGGTGACGGGGACGTCGACCTGCTGCTGCTCGGTGACGACGTACTTGCGCAGGCGAGCCTTGCCGGCCTCGCGACGCTCCTTGGCGACGTTGAGGCGCTCCTCGTGAAGAACGACGCCGTTCTCGTCGCGCTCAAGGTTGCGCTCGTCACGCTCGACGCGACGCTCGTCGTGCTCTTCCTTGCGGAACTCGTGGTCGGCGCGAGCCTCGTCGACGCGACCCTCCACACGGTCCTTGGCGTCGTGGTCGTGGTGACCGGCGGCGTAACCGGCGGTTCCGGCCGTGCCGGCGGCAGCGGCGTCGCGGCCGTCGAAGTCACGACGGTCACCGTCGTGCGTCGTGCCACCGTTCGATAGGCCGTAGTAGCGGTAGAGCGCCTCTTCCTGCTCGACGTCGAGGTGCTTGTCAGCGTCCTGACGCGGGGCGTCCTTGATCTTGGCCTTCGTGTAGGGGAGGTGCAGGTCCTCACCCTCCACGCGGGCGCCCTCGAGCGGGACGAAGGACTCGGAGGTACCGAACAGGCCCGTGTTGACCGTGACCCAGGCGGGCTGGCTCGTCTGGTCGTCCAGGTAGACCTCGCCGACCGAACCGATCTTGTCGCCGTCGCTGTCGTAGGCCTTGCCGGATCGGGTGGCCAGAACGTCGTCAACGGAAAGCATTTTCGTTCTCCTTCGTGATGGCGGATGCACGCCGATCCGACCGGATTCGCATCCGTCCAGGTCGCCGTGCGGCTTGGCATAACCCGATCATTTTTCCTGGCCGCTGTCACCACCCCCGGCCGCGAAAGGGGTCTGGACAGGATGCAACCTGGGGGTCTCCTCCGCGTCACCCGCCCCTCGGATCTCACCCGTGGGAGTGGACCCCGACACGCTTCAGGGCCGTTTTGCGGCCTCATAGGGGTGACAGCTCCACCCCTATGGCCAATACAGACAACCGCTACCCATCGGTTTTGTGACATGAATCACATTTTTTGCATCCCGTCCCGGTAGACTCATCTGAGACCCTGCACGGTCAGGACCCCTTGACCCCGCCCCGAGCATCAGGCCGCGAACACTCAGGGCGCGACGATGACGGTCTGCGCGGCGGCCACCCCGCCGATCAGCAGCGGCGCGTCGGCTGGGGTTGAACGCTTGAGCACGACGAGGCCGATCGGCCCGTCGATGTGGTGACGCGCCACTGACGTCAGCCGACCCGCAGCACGGGGGGCTCCGGGCACCATGACCTCGGCGCCGACCTCGGGCAGCGTGTGGTCGCTGCCGTCGAGATGGACGAACGCCAACCGCCGCGGCGGGCGACCCAGGTTGTGGACGCGGGCGACGGTCTCCTGCCCCCGGTAGCACCCCTTCTGCAGATGCACGGCGCTGCGCAGCCAGTCGAGCTCGTGCGGAATGGTCCGGTGGTCGACCTCGAGCAGCCCGTCGGGTCGCCAGGCCGCGACGCGCAGCGCCTCCGCGGCCCACAGGCCCGCCGGCTGAGCCTCGGCGAAGACCGCCTCGAACCGCTCGCGCGGCACGATGAGTTCGCGCCACCGACGCTCCGAACCAGGGTGCTGCGCGCTCGGACCGTACGCCGCGCTCACGGGGCCGAGCGCCGGCCACGGGTCACGCCAGGCGATGACGCCGGTCTCACGCACCTGCTCGGGGGTCGACTCCTCGTCGTTCACCTCACCGATGACTGCGTGTTCGTCGGAGACGTCTGCCACCTCGACGCGCAGCATGAACTGCATGCGTCGCAGCCATGCGGCCAATTCGGCGCTGCGACCGGGATCGGTCGTCAGCCACGTCGCCTCGCCGTCGTCGACGACGTGCAGGGCGAACTCGACGTGCCCGTGCGGGCTGAGCACGAGCGTCTCCGTCGAGGTGAACGGCGCCAGGTCGGCGAGGTGCTGCGTCGTCATCGAGTGCAGCCAGGAGAGGCGGTCGGGGCCGGCGACCCGCACGACGCCGCGGGCCGACAGGTCGACGTGAGCCCGGCCCTGCTCGAGCGCACGCTGCTCGGCGACCGGGTTGCCGTAGTGGGCGGGCACCGACGCCCAGACGCCGTCGGCCGCCACGGCGCCGGGCAGGTCGAGGGACGGCGAGCGGTCGCCCGCGTGGGCCGCCTCATGCTGCGACGCGGGGGCGTTCGTCGTCGCGCCGGCATGGGCGGCGTCGACGGTGTCCGGATTCGTGGCCCGGTCCGCGTCCGAGACCTCAGGGGGCAGGGGCTGCATATCATTCACCGCACCACCGTACGCGCGGGTCCGCGCGGCTCCCAGGTGAGCCTCGGTCGGCCCACCTATGCTGGGGCCATGTCAGACGAGACCTCGATGCCGCACGCCGACGACGCGCCCGGCACCCCGGGCCCTTCGCCCCACGACGGCACGAGCGCGACGGGCGAGACGAGCGACGGTGCCAGCTCCCGCGCGACGAAGGCCCCCGGCCGGCGACGGAGGCGTAGCAAGCTGCGTGTCCTGCTCTACACGCTGCTCGCGCTGCTGCTCATCGTCGCCCTCGTCATCGGCGGGTTCTTCCTGTACCTCAAGTACGTGTTCGACTCGAACGTCTCGCGCGAGAAGCTCCTGCCGAGCTCGAACGTGACGCGAGACGCCGCGGCCGGGGACGCCCAGAACATCCTGTTGCTCGGCTCGGACAGCCGTAACACGAGCCTGCGTGACGGAAGCCGTTCCGACGTCATCCAGCTCGTCCACATCAGCAACGACCGCAAGCAGGTCTCCGTCGTGCACTTCCCGCGCGACTACTACGTCGACATCCCAGGCCACGGCAAGAACAAGATCAACGCCGCCTACGCGTACGGCGGCCCGACCCTGCTCATCCAGACGATCGAGAAGGCGACGAACGTCCACATCGATCACGTCGCGCAGATCGGGTTCAAGGGCTTCGAGAAGCTCACCGACGACATGGGCGGCGTCGACATCTACGTGCCGCAGGCCTTCGACGAGAAGGGATACGGCAGCTGGTCCAAGGGCATGAACCACATGAACGGCACCCAGGCCCGCCACTACGTCCAGGAGCGTCACCAGCTCAAGAACGGCGACATCGACCGTGGCAAGAACCAGCAGGCCTGGATTCTCGCCATGTTCAAGAAGGCCAAGACCCAGGGCGTCCTGACCAACCCGGTGACCATCACCAAGCTCGTCGGCGACATCTCCGACAACCTGGCCGTCGACGACGGATTCACCTCTGGGTACATGACGAGCCTCGCCTACAGCCTGCGCGACCTCGACACGCAGAA
This sequence comes from Dermacoccus sp. Ellin185, assembly GCF_000152185.1. Lineage (NCBI taxonomy): Bacteria > Bacillati > Actinomycetota > Actinomycetes > Micrococcales > Dermacoccaceae > Dermacoccus > Dermacoccus sp. Ellin185. The sequence continues at coordinate 32,174 of NZ_AEIQ01000098.1, forward strand.
CATCACCTTCTACACGGCGCCGTACACCGGTTTCGGCAACGAGGGCGCCGCAGGATCGGTCGACTACGTCGATGAGGCAGGCCTCGAGAAGCTGAGCGACGGCCTGCGCAAGGACGACATGTCCGGCGTCCCGAACGGGCGCGTGGGCGCTGCGAGCTGAGGCCCAGGACGCGGAAAGCCCCTGCGCGCGGCTCGATCGAGAGGCACGTCACCGGATAGCCTGGTGCCGTGCCTTTCGAACTTGATGTCAACATGCCCATCGAACTCGCCCCCCTCGCCTGGCTCGTCGGCCGCTGGGAGGGCGCCGGTGTCATCGGCTACCCCGGCATGGAGTCGGCCAACTTCGGCCAGGAACTCGTCGTCAGCCACGACGAGCGCCCCTTCCTCGAGTGGCACTCGCGCATGTGGAAGCTCGACGAGCAGGGCAACAAGACGGACGCCATCGACACGGAGTTCGGCTACTGGCGCCCGCTGGAGAACAACGAGGTCGAGTTCATGGTGACGCACCCGAGCGGCATCGTGGAGATGTACTACGGCAACACCTCCCCCGCGAAGATCGAACTGCGCACCGACGGCGTCATCCGCTCGCCGCAGGCGCCCGAGTACACGGCCGGCGCGCGCATGCTCGGCTACGTCAACTCCAACCTCATGTGGGCCTACGACGCGGCGCTCAACGGCAAACCGCTGCAGAGCTACGCCTCGGCCGAGCTCAAGCGCGTCGACTGACGTTCTGCGCTCCTGCCTGACGCGCCGGTGGGCGCCGCCTCCCTCACCGGGTGCGGCGCCCATCGGCGTCCGGGGTGGTTCGAGCGGCAAGTGCCGACGAGCCGGTGCGGAAAACCGGGCTTGCGGGCGCTCAGACGAGACGCGCCACCGCGACGGGCACGAGGCCACAGACGAGGACGCACGCACACCCCGCGGCGAGCTGCGCCCGCGTGTGGGCGGACGTCGCGAGCGTCACCGTCGTACGCAGGCACGCCCACGACAACAGGCCCGCCGCGCCACCAGCCAGGGCGGCCGACGCGACCGATGCGCCCGCGATGACGGCGCCGCACCCGGCGATCGCGCCGAGCACGCACTGCGCCGCACCCAGTTCGAGGCGCCGTGACGTCGCCCCCGCCACGCCGTCGAGGACGCTGCCGACGAGCGTCGCGAGGCCTGTGGCGAGCATGAGGTGACGCGTCTGCGACGAGTCGGCGGCATCGATGAAGTAGGCGCCGGCCCCGAGCACGCCGAGGCCGAGCGCCGTCCCGGCGAGCGTCATGACGAGGCGCGGACGCCCGTCCTGGCGCAGCAGTTGGTGCAGGAAGCTCGCGATGAGACCGACACACAGGACGGCACCGGCCCACCGCGTGCGGTCTCCGACATCGCTGGCGAGCATCGTGACGGCCAGGGCGGCGGCGGTGCCCACGAGCACCGACGAGGTACCGCGCGGGCTCGGCAGATCGACGAGGCGTGGCCACCCACAAGCGAGCCCACACCCGAGTACCACGAAGACGAGCGCGATCAGCGTCACCGGCGCGAAGGACGCCGCGCAGATCGCGGCGGACGCAACAGCTCCGGCGCACGCGCCGGAGGCGCGCATCGACGGCGTCGGTGGTTTGGCGGAGGTCACGCGCCCATCCTCGCATCCCGCGCGCCGGTGCTCATCCCCTGACGGCTCATCCCCCGACGAACGGGGGCAGCACCTCGACGACGTCTGACGGCTCGAACGAGGCGTCATCGGCGAGGCGACGGCCGCCGTGCAGCAGGCTGCAGCGTGCGAGCACGGCCTCGATGTCGGGGTGGGCCCGCATGATGAGCGCGCGTACGTCGCGGCCGGTGAGCTCGGGGTTCTGGCGCGCCTCACCCACCGCGAGCGGCAGGTTCTCCTCGTCGCACCCGGCGGCCTGCGCCGCACCCGCCCAGTAGCGCACCCGCACATTCGGGCGAGCGTCTACGTCTGTCGTCATCCGATGTTCCATCCTTCGACCATGCTCCGGCAGCCTCTCCACGCTAACCGTAGTCTTGACGCGTGGCGCACCTCCTGCTTCTGACGACGGCTCGCGGCGCGAGCGTCGAGGTGCTTCCTGCTCTGGGGCTGCTGAGCCACCGGGTGCGCGTGAGCACGCCCGACCCGGAGCGGCTCGCCGCTCCGCTCGACGCCGACGTCGTCATCGTCGACGCGCGCACCGACCTCGTCGCGATGCGCGGCGTCACCCGCATGGTCGAGGCCGCGTGGCCGGGTACGCCCGTCCTCGCCATCTTCACCGAGGGCGGCCTCGTCGCACTGACCCCCGAGTGGTTGATCAGCGACGTGGTCCTCGATGTCGCGGGCCCCGCCGAGGTCGACGCCCGCATCCGTCTGGCTCTGGCCCGCGCCGGTTCGCAGCCCGACGAGGCGAACACGCAGATCACCGCCGGCGACCTCGTCATCGACGAGGAGTCGTACTCGGCGCGGGTGCGTGGGCGGTCGCTCGACCTCACCTACAAGGAGTTCGAGCTGCTCAAGCACCTCGCGCAGCACCCGGGGCGGGTCTTCACCCGCGCGCAGCTGCTGCAAGAGGTCTGGGGCTACGACTACTACGGCGGCACGCGTACCGTCGACGTCCACGTGCGACGGTTGCGGGCCAAGCTCGGAGCCGAGCACGAGACGTCGATCGGCACGGTCCGCAACGTCGGGTACCGCTTCGTCGATGGTGGCGTGAACGGCGCGTGACGCTTCCGTGCGGGCCGACGCGAGCAGCGCTCCCGGCGCGATCTTGGCTTCTGCATCTCCCGTCGTTCCGCGGTTGTCACCCGTGCGCGCTAGCGTGAACGCCATGAAGATCGACGCACAGAACCTCGACGTCCACCCGGCCCGCCCCGACGAGGTCGACGCCGTGCTGGCGCTCGCGCGCTCCGCGGCGAAGAGCGACGGTGTGGCTGCCCTCAACGAGGAGTCGCTGTTCGCGCTGGAGCGCCTCGCGCCACCGGCCCGCGTCCTCGTCGCCTCCCGGGAGGGCTCACCGGTCGGCGTGCTCGTCGACGCGCAGTCAGATGCAAGCGGATGCGATCTCGTGACGGCGCCCGACGCCCGCCGCGCGGGTGTCGCACGGGCTCTGCTCGTGGCCCTGGACGAGTCCAGGAGCGATACTGCGACGCCCGTACGCCTTTGGGCCCACGGCGATCTGCCCGCTGCCCAGGCGTTCGCTGCGAGCCTCGGTGCGCGCAAGGCGCGCGAGCTGTGGCGCATGACGCGTCCGCTCACCGCCGACGAGACGTTCGACGTCGCACTCCCCGCGGGTCTGGTCGCGCGCGGTTACGACGGCAGCGAGCGCGAGGCGCAGGCCTGGGTCGATCTCAACGCGCGCGCCTTCGCGCATCACCCCGAACAGGGGCGTATGACGCTCGCCGACTTCCGCGAGCGCGAGGCGCAGGAGTGGTTCGACCCGGCGGGTCTGATCCTCGTGTGGGACGAGGCGAGCGGAGAGCTCGTCGCCTCGCACTGGACGAAGCACGAGCCGGGCGACGAGGCCGGCGAGGTGTACGTCGTCGCGGTCGCACCCGAGTGGCAAGGACGAGGCATCGCCGGGCCGCTCACTGCCCTCGGCCTGGCTCACCTGCGTGACGCGGGGGCGAGCAGCGTCGAGCTCTACGTCGAGGGCGACAACGAACCGGCCAAGGCCACCTACACGCGGCGTGGGTTCGTCCGTGCTGCTCACGACGTGATGTACGTCCACACGCCTGCCCGGGCGATGTGAAGATAGAGCCATGAGCACTGCGCCCAAGACCGCCGCCTCCAAGGAACCGCAGGATGCGGGCCGCGCCGACGACTCGCCGCCCGAGACTACTCCCTCGTCTCCGTCGACGGCCGTCGCCCGGTTCAAGCCACGCGCGGCCTCTCGTCCACGCAACGTCGCGCGCTCGGCGGCCACGACGGAGAAGGCGAAGTCGACGAAGACCGCCTCTGCTGACGAGCCGGAGCTGCCCGCAGACCGTTTCCTCGACCGCGAGATGTCGTGGCTGCAGTTCAACGAGCGTGTCCTGCAGCTGTCGACCGACCCGAACGTGCCGCTGCTCGAGCGCGCCCGCTTCCTGTCGATCTTCTCGTCGAACCTCGACGAGTTCTTCATGGTGCGTGTGGCGGGCCTCAAGCGCCGCATCGCCGCCGGCCTCGCGGTGCGCTCGGCGTCCGGTCTCGAACCGCGCGAGCTGCTCGACGACCTGACGCGCGCCTCGCACGACCTCATGGATCTGCACGCCGGCATCTTCCAGCGCCAGGTCCGCCCGGCCCTGGAGGATGAGGGCATCCGCCTGCTCAAGCTCTCGCAGCTGACGGACGCGGACCGTGACTACCTGGGCACCTACTTCGAGGCGCAGGTCTACCCCGTCCTCACCCCGCTGGCCGTCGACCCGGCGCATCCTTTCCCGTACATCTCGGGCCTGTCGGTCAACCTCGCGGTGCTGCTCATCGACCCCAAGACGGGCCGCGAGCACTTCGCTCGCGTGAAGGTGCCGCCGTTGCTGCCACGCATGGTCAAGCTGCCGACGGGCGAAGGCGAGGACCCGCTGTACGACGCGCGCTTCGTCACCCTCGAGGACGTCATCGCCGAGCATCTCGACGTGCTGTTCCCCGGCATGGAGGTGCACGAGCAATTCACCTTCCGCGTCACGCGCAACGAGGATCTCGAGGTCGAGGAGGACGACGCCGAGAACCTGCTCACCGCCCTCGAGAAGGAGCTGACGCGACGCCGTTTCGGCGCGGCGGTGCGTCTCGAGGTCGCCGACGACATGGACGATCACGTCCTCGACCTGCTGACGCGTGAGCTGGGCGTCAGCGACGACGAGGTCTTCCGCCTGCCCGAGCCGCTCGACCTGCGCGGCCTCGGTGACATCGCCGATCTCGACCGCAGCGAGCTGCAGTGGCCGCGGTTCATGCCGAAGACCCACCCGCTGCTCGCGCCGGTCGAGCGCTCCGAGGCCCCCGACGTCCTCGGCGCGATGCGTTCGAGCGACATCCTGCTGCACCACCCCTACGACTCGTTCTCGACGTCGGTGCAGGCGTTCGTCGAGCAGGCCGCAGCCGACCCAGACGTGCTCGCCATCAAGCAGACGCTGTACCGCACGAGCGGCAACTCGCCGATCATCTCGGCACTCATCGACGCAGCGCAGGCCGGCAAGCAGGTGCTCGCCGTCGTCGAGATCAAGGCGCGCTTCGACGAGGAGAACAACATCACGTGGGCGCGCAAGCTCGAGCGCGCGGGCGTGCACGTCGTCTACGGCATGGTCGGGCTCAAGACGCATGCGAAGCTGTGCCTCGTCGTGCGGCATGAGGGCGACGGCATCCGCCGCTACTGCCACGTCGGCACCGGCAACTACAACCCCAAGACGGCTCGTCTCTACGAGGACCTCGGGTTGCTCACGACCGACCCCGACGTGGGCGAGGACCTGGGCCGGCTGTTCAACCAGCTGTCGGGCATGGCGCCGCGCGCCAAGTTCAAGCGCCTTCTCGTGGCGCCGCGTTCGGTGCGTTCCGGCTTGATCGAGCAGATCGACCGGTGCATCGAGGCGGCCGGGGCCGGCAAGGCCTCGAGCGTGTCACTCAAGGTCAACTCTATCGTCGACGAGCAGATCATCGACGCCTGCTACCGCGCCTCGCAGGCCGGGGTGAAGGTCAACGTTCTCGTGCGCGGCATCTCCGCGCTGCGTCCGGGCGTACCCGGGCTGAGCGAGAACATCGAGGTGCGCTCGATTCTCGGGCGCTTCCTCGAGCACAGCCGTGTGTTCGTCTTCGACGTCGAGGGCCAGGAGCCGATCGCCTACATCGGCAGCGCCGACATGATGCACCGCAACCTCGACCGCCGCGTCGAAGCGCTCGTGCGGCTGACGGACGAGCGCCAGGTCGCGACGGTCGTCGACCTCGTCGCCACCGGCATGAGCCCGCAGACCTCGTCGTGGCGTCTCGACGCCGAGGGCCGCTGGATCCGGGAGAACCTCACGCCCGACGGCGCGCCGAAGAACGACTACCAGGCCGATCTGATCGAGGCGTACTCGAAGCGTCGTCGCAAGGCCCGCCGGCGGTGACGCGCGGCAAGAACCCCGAGCTGGTGCCTGCTGCCGGGGCGCTCGTGTGGCGCCGCCGCCGCAGCGGCATCGAGATGGCACTCGTTCATCGTTCGCGCTATGACGACTGGTCGTGGCCGAAGGGCAAGCTCGACCCCGGTGAGACGTTCGCTCAGGCCGCTGCGCGTGAGGTGCTCGAGGAGACGGGGCTGCAGGTGCGTCTCGGCATCCCCCTGCCCGAGCTCGTCTACGGCCTCGACAACGGCGCGACGAAGCTCGTCCGGTACTGGGCCGCCCAGGTCGTCGGCGGCAGCGGAGTGCTCGAGCACGAGGTCGACGAGGTGCGCTGGCTCGACGTCGAGACGGCTCGACGAACGCTCACCTACGCACGCGACCGCCTCCCCCTCGACGCCCTGCTCGAAGCCGAGCGTGACGGCCGCCTCGAGACGTGGCCGCTGCTGCTCGTGCGTCACGCCCACGCCCAGGCGCGCGCCGCGTATCGGGGTGACGACGACGCCCGCCGCCCGCTGAGCGAGCGCGGCCGCGCACGGGCCGCGGCGCTCGTCCCCGTCCTCGGCGCGTGGGCTCCTGAGCGCGTCGTGTCGTCGTCGTCGACGCGGTGCGTGCAGACGGTCAAGCCGTTCACGTCCGCGAGCGGGACGCGGTTGCAGACGAAGAGCGCGCTGTCGGAGGAGACGTTCGCCGCTCACCCCGAGAAGGCCGCCCGCCAGTTGACGCGCGCCCTCGAGCGCGCCGATGCGACGGCGTTGTGCACCCACCGCCCCCTCATCCCCGACCTCGTCGCTACGCTGTCCGCACTCGCGCCGACCGGGTCGGCGACGCGGCGTTGCCTCGGCCACATCAAGGCGCACGGGATGGACAAGGGCGAGGTGCTCGTCTGTCAGGTTCTCGGTAGCGGCCAGGAGGCACAAATCGTCTCGGTGGAGCGGTTGCGCACGCCGCCACTGGAACGCTGACGACCACTTTCGCCCCCCCCAATCTCCCACTGCCCCAAGGCCTCTCACACCCCTCAGACTGCGTTCACTCAACGTTCACCTCGAAGGGGGATTCGCGACACGTGAACGACCTAGGTTCCAAGCGTCCAGGCACGTGCCCGGAAATACTTTGTGACGAGAGGTCTGTATCCCGTGAAGATCACGAGCATCGCCCGCATCTCCGGCGTCGCGCTGGCCAGCGCCCTTGCCCTGTCCGCCTGTGGCAGCGAGTCGTCCGACTCCGCCACCGACGGCGCCAAGTCCGCAGGCTCCAGCGCGACGGACGCCGCCAAGTCCGGCGGCGACTCGGGTTCGGCCGACTGCGGCAAAAAGGACCTGAAGGCCGAGGGTTCCTCCGCCCAGGACAACGCGATCCAGGACGCCATCGAGAAGTACGGCAAGACCTGCGACAACAACGTCACGTACAACGCGACCGGTTCCGGCAACGGCATCAAGCAGTTCATCGCCGGCCAGGTCAACTTCGCCGGCTCCGACTCCGCGCTCAAGACGAAGCCGAAGGACGGCAAGATCGAGACCGACGAGGCCAAGACGGCCTGCGGTTCCGAGGCCTGGAACATCCCGATGGTGACCGGCCCGATCGCCGTCTCGTACAACCTGAAGGACGTCAAGGACCCGATCACGTTGACGCCGGCCGTCCTCGCCGACATCTTCAACGGCAAGATCACGAAGTGGAACGACCCGGCGATCGCCGCGGTCAACAAGGGCGTCACCCTGCCGGCCAAGGACATCAAGGTCTTCTTCCGCTCGGACGAGTCGGGCACGACGGAGAACTTCACGAAGTACCTCGCCGCCTCCGCGAAGGACAAGTGGACGGCCGAGCCCGGCAAGAAGTGGACGGGCAAGGGCGAAGGCAAGGCCAAGACGGCCGGCGTGACCTCGTCCGTGAAGTCGACCGACGGTGGCATCACGTACGCCGAGTGGTCGGCCGCGAAGGACAACGAGCTGCAGGTCGCGAAGATCGACAACGGCGCGGGCGCTGTCGAGCTGACCGGCGCCTCGGCGTCCAAGGCCATCTCCGCCGCGAAGATCGACGGCACGGGCAACGACCTGCGCCTCAAGCTCGACTACGCGACGAAGGAAGCGGGCGCCTACCCGATCGTCCTCGTCACGTACGAGGTCGTCTGCTCGAAGTACAAGGACGCCGAGATCGGCAAGTCCGTGAAGTCGTTCCTCACCTACTTCGCCGGCGACGACATCCAGAAGAACCTCGAGTCCCAGGGTTACGCGCCGCTGCCGGCCGACATCCAGGGCAAGGTCAAGACGGCCGTCAACGCCATCCAGTGACGCACAGCGCCTGACGGGGTGCTCGGGCGCTTCGGCGCCCGAGCACCCCGTCTGCGCGTCGGAGCGAGTCCATAGTCTCGCGTTCCACCCGTACCAGCTCGAGCAGAGGCAGGAAACCTCATGAGTTCAATCACCGGCGTCTCGGTGGCCGACGCACCCGGCCCCGACGACGGTCACACCCCCGGGGAGGGCCTCGGCGAACGCGCCCCCTCCGGTGACCGCGCAGCGACGGGCCGCAGGGGCGACATGATCTTCGGTGGCCTCGCGCGCGGCGCGGGCCTCCTCGTCGTCGTCCTCGTCGCGCTCGTCGGAGCCTTCCTCGTCATCCAGGCGGTTCCCGCCATCATGGACGACCACTCGAACTTCCTCACCTCCCAGGACTGGGACGTCGACTCGAGCCCGATGCACTTCGGCATCGCCCGCCTGCTGTGGGTGACGGTCACCTCCTCGGTGCTCGCCATGCTCATGGCCGTGCCGCTCGCCGTGTGCATCGCGCTGTTCCTCACGCAGTACGCGCCGAAGTGGCTGGCGAAGCCGGGCGCTGCGCTCATCGACCTGCTGGCGGCCGTGCCGTCCATCGTCTACGGCCTGTGGGGCGTGTTCACCGTCGGTCAGTACTTCGACCCTGTGGCCAAGGTCATCCAGGACGTGCTGGGCTGGTGCCCCCTGTTCGCCAAGACGGACACCTCCCCCGCGAGCACCATCGCCTTCGTCTCGATCATCCTCGCCATCATGATCCTGCCGATCATCACGGCCCTGACGCGTGAGGTCTTCGCGCAGACGCCGCAGGCCCACAAGGATGCGGCGACGGCGCTCGGCGCGACGAAGTGGGAGGTCATCCGCACCGCGGTGCTCCCCTTCGGCAAGCCCGGCATCATCAGCGCGTCCATGCTCGGCCTCGGGCGCGCGCTCGGTGAGACCGTCGCCGTCATGATGATCGTCTCCGCCCTCAACGGCAGCGAGGGTTGGAACTTCTCGATCTTCAAGGGCGGTGAGACCTTCGCCTCGAAGATCGCCAACAACGCCGGCGAGTTCGACAACCCCTCGAAGACGGGGGCCTTCATCGCGGCGGGCCTCGTCCTGTTCATCCTGACGTTCGTCGTCAACGCGATCGCCCGTGTCGTCATCGAGCGCAGGAAGGCGTTCACCGAATGAGCACCGCAGCCCACTCCCTCGAGAAGAACCCCGCTCCCGAGCCCCGGTCGAAGAACTCGCTCTCCGGCAAGGGCCAGTCCGGCGGCCGCGCGACGAAGAACACGATCGCCACCGTCGTCATGTGGGCCGCGTTCCTCGTCGCCCTCGTACCGCTGGTGTGGATCATCGCCACCGTCATCATGAAGGGCGGCGAGCTGCTCCTGCACGTCGACTGGTGGACGAAGAGCCAGCGCGGCGTCGGCCGCCGCGAGGTCGCCGGCGGCGCCGCCCACGCCATCCAGGGCACCCTCATCCAGGCCTTCGTCACGGCTCTCATCGCCGTGCCGATCGGCGTGATGACCGCCGTCTACCTGGTCGAGTACGGGCGCGGCCGTGCCGCGAAGATCGTCAGCTTCATGGTCGACATCCTCACCGGTGTCCCCTCCATCGTCGCCGCGTTGTTCGTCTACGCCGTCTGGGTGACGACGTTCGGCTTCGACCGCATCCCGTTCGCCGTGTGCCTGGCGCTCGTGCTGCTCATGGTTCCCGTCGTCGTGCGCTCCACGGAGGAGATGTTGAAGCTCGTGCCGAACGAGCTGCGCGAGGCCGCGTACGCCCTCGGCGTGCCGAAGTGGAAGACGATCCTCAAGATCGTTCTCCCGACGGCGTTCTCCGGCATCGTCACCGGTGTGCTGCTCGGCCTCGCCCGCGTCATGGGCGAGACGGCACCGCTCATCATCCTCGCGCCGTACTTCAAGTCGCTGTCGACGAACCTGTTCGGCGGCCTCATGGGCACGCTGCCGACGATGATCTACAACGGCAAGGACAACATGGCCGTCGACGCCTCCGCGCAGCGCGTGTGGGCGGCGGCGTGCACCCTCATCCTCCTCATCCTTCTTCTCAACCTGCTGGGCCGCTTCATCAGCCGCTTCAGCAAGGTCAAGAACTGACATCCGCTCGCGCGGATACGACTCGTAAAGGAACCCGAGTTCAATGAGCAAGCGGATCGACGTTCACAACCTCAACGTCTACTACGGCGACTTCCTCGCCGTGAACGATGTCTCCATGACGATCGAGCCCCGCTCGATCACGGCCTTCATCGGCCCGTCGGGCTGCGGCAAGTCCACGTTCCTGCGCACCCTCAACCGCATGCACGAGGTCATCCCAGGCGGCCGCGTCGAGGGTCAGGTGCTCCTCGACGACGAGGACCTGTACGCGCCGGGCGTCGACCCGGTGGCGGTGCGCCGCACCGTCGGCATGGTGTTCCAGCGCCCCAACCCGTTCCCGACGATGTCGATCGGTGACAACGTCGTCGCGGGTCTGCGCCTCAACGGCGTGAAGGACAAGAAGGTGCTCGCCGAGAAGACGGAGCAGTCGCTGCGTGGCGCGAACCTGTGGAACGAGGTCAAGGATCGCCTCGACAAGCCGGGTGCCGGCCTGTCGGGCGGTCAGCAGCAGCGTCTGTGCATCGCGCGTGCCATCGCGGTGTCGCCGGACGTGCTCCTCATGGACGAGCCGTGCTCGGCTCTCGACCCGATCTCGACGCTCGCCATCGAGGATCTGATGCTGGAGCTGAAGAAGGACTACACGATCGTCATCGTCACGCACAACATGCAGCAGGCGGCGCGTGTGGCTGACCGGACGGCGTTCTTCAACCTCGAGGCGACGGGCAAGCCCGGCATGCTCGTCGAGATGAACGACACGCAGAAGATGTTCAGCAACCCGGATCAGCGGGCGACCGAGGACTACATCTCCGGTCGCTTCGGCTGACAGCCGGGCGAAAGGGCCGTGAGGACCGGGGCGCAGCGAAGCGAGCACCGGCCCGGCGCGGCCCTCCGAGCCCGTCAGGTGAAAGCGAAAGGGTGCCGAGGACACGAACGAAGCGAGGTCCGCAGGCGCCCCCGAGCTCAGCCCGAGAAGCACTGCTGATCCATCGTGCGTTGTGCGCCCCCCACCGTCGTGACGGTGGGGGGCGCCTGCGTTGCCGGGCAGCGTTCCTGCGGCGTCAACCTGACTTCACGCTGGGAGGCGCTGCAGGCGTCGCTGCACGTCGGGATGCAGAATGACTCACATCACATATGAGCGGGGGCTATGACCGTGTGCCGATCGAGTTTCCCTGGGGCGCAACCCTCTTCGGCATAGCGCGAGCCGGCGCTGAACATCGTGCCCGGGGTCGGGCAAATCGACTCAATGCTTCAGGGGCCGTTCCTCCCGATTTCATGCACACTGTGCTTGTGCCGAAGGATGCAACTCGTATTGGAACGTGGTCGCGCAAGTCGCTGCTCAAGAACCGCAAGAAGCAGGCGATCGCGCGCGGCGCTCACCCGACCCCTGACGAGATCGTCTTCTCGGACACCCCGGGAATCGTCGACGACGGCAACTTCAGCTACGGCGTCTGCCACGTCTGCGACTGGAAGGGCGGTGGGCGTCGCGCCCGCGAGAAGGCCCGCCGCGACGCGGCGGAGCACTACCTCCTGGCGCACTGACCACCACGGCACGGTCGAATGCCAATACATCCCGGCGCTTCGCCGCTCGCGATGAGGTGCGGTAGCGGCGCAGGGGATGGCCGCGCCGCGAGAGATGTGAGACACGCTGGACCGGGAGCGCCTCTCGGCACTAGGCCGCTCGTAGCGGCTGAATTTGGGACCCGGGGCTGCCGCGGCCCAGCGTGCTCATCCACCTTAACGAACATCACCGGCCCTCGCATTCCCGGCGGCTGCGAGAAACGTCACGCAGTGCAGTGTCGTCCCGGAGCCGGCGACGCCTGGCGAGGCGTCACCACCGGTCGAGACCAGACAGCGCAACCCATGAACCGGTCGAGATGCACCGCTCGAGACGGGCCGCCCGGGTCGAATGACCTGAGTCGAGTCAGTCGGGTCGGATCAGTCAAGGTTGCCGATGCGCCAGGCGGAGGCGGCCTTCGTCAGGTCACGGGCTGTGTCGCCGAGCCGTGCGGCGCTGAGCGCCTCGCGCGCGGCCAGGGCATCGTCATGGCCGTCGTGACGCTCGGCGCGTTCGGCCCGGCCGGAGGCGACGACGCGACAGAAGGCTGCGGCGCGTTCGAGCGCGACGGCGAAGTCGCCGGTGTAGGCGCCCTCGAGGATGCGGTCGGCGAGCGCCTTGATCTCGGCAGGTCCGCTCGGGTCGGCCGATCCCGCGACGGCGTGGGAGACGTGAGCGTGCCGGATACCGGCGTTGTAGTCGCCCGCGGCGCCTACAGCGTCGCGGCGCACCCATTCGCGCAGCGTGTAGAGGCGCCACAGCACGCCGGGCAGGCTGACGGCGGGGCGCCCGGCCCACAGCTGCGCGAGCGTCGACAAGCCGATCTCGTCCGTCAGCGCGATGAGCCGGGCCGTCACCTCCGGGTCCGCGTTGGTGCGCCCGGCGCCGACGAGGATGGCGGCGCTCTCGTGCGCGATGGCGGTGACATCGGCGGGGTCGGGTGCTCCCTCGAACGCCTGGAACTCGCGGTCGGTGAAGAACAACGGCTTGTGGTGGGAACGCGTCACGGGTACGGCTGGCTCCTTCGGTGCCTCGACGAGGCGTCGAGTGCGTCATCGGGTCAACGACGCGCGGGCGGGCGGCATTCCGCCGGGCGCCGTCGAGACATCCGCCGGACGCCGTCGCCGCGAACTCCACAGGGTCGCACCGGGCGGCACGACCCTGCTACGGGTCAGCGGACGATGGCCACCCCGTCGGCCGGGATGACGACGCGCACTCCCCCGCCGTCGGCGGGGCGCTCGTCGACGATGTGCCATGCGGCGATGACACGGTCGGCGTCGATCGTCGTCGCCTCGCCCGAGAGGTTGACGACGACGCGGCAGTCGCCGCGGTGCACCGTCACGACGCTCGTCGGGCCCTGGCCGTCACCCTCGACCCGGCTCGTGCCGAGGGTCGGGTCGGACAGGTCGGGCACCTCGCGGCGCAGCCTGATGAGGGTGCGGTACCAGTCGAGCAGGAGCGACTGCTCGCCGTCGGGGTCGTCGATCTCGCTCCAGCGCAGCACCGAGTTGCGGAAGGTCGACTCCTCCTGGGGGTCGGGCACCGCGTCACCCCAGCCGTGGGCTGCGAACTCGGCCGCGCGCCCGCGTGAGGTGCCCTCGGCGATCTCGGGGTCGACGTGGTCGGTGAAGAACTGCCAGGGGGTCTGCGCACCGTACTCCTCACCCATGAAGAGCATCGGCGTGTACGGCGACGTCAGCAGCAGCGCTGCCGCGCAGGCCAGCCGGTCGACGCCGACGAGCTGCGACAGGCGCTCGCCCGTCGCGCGGTTGCCGACCTGATCGTGCGTCTGCAGAGACGCGACAAAGCGCCAACCCGGCGTCGCTTCGGGATCGACGGGGCGGCCGTGGCGGCGCTCGCGGAAGCTCGAGTACGTGCCGTCGTGGAAGAACGGCGTCGCGTACATCTTGGCGAGGGCCGCGGGGGCCGCGAAGTCCTCGTAGTAGCCCTGCGTCTCGCCGGTGAGCAGCACGTGCAGGGTGTGGTGGATGTCGTCGGCCCACTGCCCGCTCAGCCCGAGGCCGGCGCTGCCACCGTCGGCGACTGCGAGTCCGCGCTGACCCGAGCGCGGTTCGCGCGCACGCGGCGTGACGGTGGCCGGGTCGTTGCGGTCGGACTCGGCGACGACGACCACGTTGCGCCCCGTCTGCTCGGCGGCGAGTTCCAGTGCGGCCGTGAGCTCTTCGAGGATGTGGACGGCCGTGTCGTCGGCGAGCGCGTGGACGGCGTCAAGGCGGAACGCGTCGACGTGGAACTCGGTGAACCACATGAGCGCGTTCTCGATGATGAAGCGGCGCACCTCGTCACTCTGCGGGCCGTCGAGGTTGACGGCGGGGCCCCACGGCGTGTGGTGCAGCGCATTGAAGTAGGGGCCGAACTCGGGCAAGTAGTTGCCGCTCGGGCCGAGGTGATTGTAGACGACGTCGAGGCAGACGGCGAGGCCGCGCGCGTGGCACGCATCGACGAAGCGCTGGAAGGCGGCCGGGCCGCCGTAGGCGGCGCTCGTCGCGTACCAGTTGACACCGTCATAGCCCCAGTTTCGCTCTCCCGGAACGCCGTTCACCGGCAGGATCTCGACGTGTGTCACCCCGAGCGTCACGAGGTGATCGAGCCGTTCGATGGCCGAGTCGAACGTCCCGGATTCGGTGAACGTGCCGATGTGTAGCTCGTAGAAGACCGCGCCGCGCATCGCGTCGTCGTGCGAGGCCGCGTCCGCGTGGTGGCCGCGCCAACCGTCGTCCTGCCAGTCGTGGGCCGCGAGGTCGACGACCTCGCTGGGGCCGTGGATGCCCTCGGGCTGCAGCAGCGAACGCGGGTCGGGGCGCGGGTCGCCGCCGTCGATGCTGAAGGCGTACTCGCTGCCGACGCGCACCGGCTCGGGCGAATGCCACCAGCCGTTCTCGCCGGCCTTCATGGGCGCCTTCACGCCGTCCGCGACGAGGTGCACCATGCGCTCGGCGGCCGGCGCCCACACCGAGATCGTCTGGGTCGCGCCGTGAAAACCGGGCGAGGAGTAGGTGTTCATCGCTTCTCCTGAACGAGGACGTGGACGTGGCCGAACTCGTGGTCACCGAGATCGCCGAACGCGACCGGCGCGTCGGTGATGGTGAGGCGTTCGCCGGTGAAGGCGTGCCGCCACTCTCCGGCAGGCAGGCTGACGTGGGCATCGGCCAGCGCGCCCGTGCGCAGTGCCCGGGATGCAGCGCGCACCCCGATGACGGCGACGGCGAGCGGAGTCGCGTCCGCCTCGGCGGGCGTCGGTGCGTCAGTCTGCTCGCCGCCCTGGGCGCGCTTGACCAACTTGCTCACCTGACGCCCCGCGGCCTCGACGAGACGCCCGGCCTCGGCGATCTGACGGCGCACCACGGACGCTGCCGGCACCGTCCTCTCGAACGCGACGAGGAACTCGCTGTCGGATTCGAGCGGTTCGTAACCCGACCCCGGGTTCGCCGGCGCATGGACGTCCGCGGCGAGGCAACGCTGCACGAGGCGCGGACGCGAGCCCCCGACGTCGAGGAGCTGCTCGAGTTCGCCGTAGTCGACCGGGCGACGGTTGTCGGGGTCGACGAGGCTGAGCGTCGGACGTTCCGAGCCCTGGTAGGTGTCGGGGATGCCCGGAAGGAACAGCTCGAGCACCTTCTGCGTGTGCCCGGTCAGCGTGATCGCCTCGGCGTTCCGTCGACGCGCGTCGAGGAGGCTGCGGCGTAGATCCACGGCGAGCGTCTCGGCGGCCGGCGCCGATGCAGCGCTCTCCCCCGTTCGAGGGGCGGCGGCGTCGTCAGCCTCGAGGACAGCGGTGGCGAAGGCGAGCACCTGCTTCTCGTACGCCTCGTCGCCGTCGGTCCAGGCCGTGTAGACCTTCGCCTCGCGCAGCGCCTTCGTCAGGTACTCGCTCAGGCGATCCGCGTCGATGCCGAGATCGCGCCGCCCGTGGACGGCGTCGGGTGCGGCGCCGTCAGCATCGGTGGTGTCGAACGGGCCGTAGGCGGTGGAGAATCCAGCGATGGTCTGCCACGCCAGCGCCGCCGCGGGCCGGTCGACGCCCATCGCGTCGGCGAGCGCGAACGCGGCGTCGCTGCACGCCGTCCACGCCTCGTCGTCACCGGCGATCGCGAGCAACGCCGCGCGAACGTCCTCGCTGCGCTTCGTGTCGTGCGTCGACAGCGTCGTCATCGTGCGCGGCCAGTATTCGGCGTTGTGCTGCGCCCAGGCGTTCAGACGGTGCGCGCCGGCGTCCACGAGGACGTCGACGTCGCCGCCGACCTCGTTGAGGGCGGTCAACGCGTGCCACCGGTAGAAGAGGGTGTCCTCGATCGACTTCGCCATGACCGGGCCCCATGTCTGCTGCAGACGCACCGCGAAGTCGGACGCGGCCGGCTCGATGTCGTCGAACTCGTCGGCCCCGGCGTGCGGACGCACGAGCGCGATGCGCTTGAGAGCATCGAGCTCGTCGGCCAGATCGGGGCGGGCCTCGCGCGCGGCCTCGAGCGCCTCGTCGAGGTGGTGCTTCGACTCCGGTGCCATGCGGGCGCCCGGGACGAGGTAGGCGCGGTAGACGGGCGCCGCGACGAGCAGCTCGACGATCGCGGCACGCAGTGCTTCGCGCTGCAGGTCGGGGCGCACCTCGGCGGCGCGACGCGTCAGCCGCTCGACCTCCGGCACGAGACCGTTCTCGACGACGAAGCGCTTCGCCTCGCGCGTCGCAACCTCGACGTCGCGGGCGTCGCCGTCACCGAGCGCACGCTGCCAGCAGGCGTCGATCGTCGGGGCGGCGGCGTCATCGGCCAGCGCGGCGGTGATGACGGCCATCGCGTCGTAACCCGTCGTGCCCGCGCATGCCCAGTCGCTCGGTAGTTGCTCGCCCGGTTCGAGGATCTTCTCGACCCAGATCGGCGTGCCCCTGCGGCACTCCTGCGTCAGTCGCGCGAGGTATCCGGCCGGGTCGGCCAGTCCGTCCGGGTGGTCGATGCGGAAGCCGTCGATGTGGCCGGCGTGATGCAGTTCGAGCAGCAGCGCGTGCGTCGCGTCGAAGACGTCGTCGGTCTCGACGCGCACGGCGATGAGCTCGTTGACCTCGAAGAAGCGACGATAGTTGAGCACCGCGTCACGATCGCGCCAGAACGCGAGCCGGTAGTGCTGACGCTCGAGAAGCCGGGCGAGTTCGTCGCCCTGCGGCGCCTCGCCGATGCCGTCGAGGGAACCGTCGGCGACGGGGAAGACGTGTTCGTAGTAGCGGATGACGGGTTCGTCACCGCTGCGGTCGAGCGTGATCGAGCCGTCCGCGATCTCCTCGTCGAGCGGCTTGCCGAGGATCGGGACGCCGAGCGCGCCGTCGAGCGCGTCCCAATCGACGTCGAACCAATGCGCCGTCGAGGCGTCCTTCCCCCCTGCCAGCAGCGCCCACAGCGGCGCGTTGCTCGACTCGGGCGCGACGAACGCCATGTGGTTCGGCACGACGTCGACGACGACACCGAGCCCCAGCTCGTGCGCGGCGTCGGCGAACCGCTCGAACGCTTCGCGTCCGCCCAGCTCCGGGTTGACACGGGTGTGGTCGAGCACGTCATAGCCGTGGACCGAACCGGGGACGGCGGTGAGGATCGGCGAGCAGTAGGCGTGCGAGATGCCGAGCTTCTTCAGGTACGGCAACTGCGCGCGGGCAGCGTCGAACGGGAAGTCGGCGTGCAGCTGGAAGCGATAGGTGGACGTCACGGGCGCGCTCATGCCTCCAACCCCACCACCATTCGCGCGGAAAATCGAGTCGGGGCCGCAGCATCCCACCGCAGGGGTGAGGTGGGGCGTCAGGAGGTACGGGCCCGGGCTCGCCCGGCCCGCGTGAGGAGGTACGCGACGAGCAGCACGAGGACCCAGCCACTGCCGATAAGCGCCGCCTGACGCATGTCGTCGACCTCGAACGCGGTGGCCATCACGGCGAGCACGCCGACGACGCCGAGCGCCGCCGTCACACTGCCGCCGGGCAGGTGAACGCTGCCATCGACGTCGCCGCGGCGCTTGAACGCGATGAAGCTGGCGAGGGCGAGCAGCCACGTCACCATGACGGAGAAGATCGCGATGGAGGCGAGCTTGGTGAAGATGTCGGCAACCCCCGTCTGTGCGAGGTAGATCGCGAGGACGAGGCCGAACGTCGAGACGAGCGTGGCCGCGAGCGGCACTCCCCGCAACGTCGTGCGGGCGAGGAATCGTGGTGCGAGACGATCGACGGCGAGCGAGTGCACGAGCCGACCGGCGCCGTACAGCTGCGCGTTGCCCGTGGACAGCGCGGCGACGAGGATGACGGCGTTCAAGATGCCCGCGGCGGCCGGGAGCCCGACGGCGTCGAACGCCTTGACGAACGGGCTCGCCGTCAGGCCCTTCGCGGACGCGACGTCGGTCCAGGCGTTGAGCGTGACGATGAGACCCACCGCGATGACGTAGAACAACCCCAGCCGGGCGACGAGGGCGCGCATCGCGGTGCGGACGCTGCGGCGCGGGTCGTCGGCCTCGGCCGCGGTGATCGGCACGACCTCGACGCCGACGAAGGCGAACATCACGATCGACATCGACAACCAGATCGACTCCATACCACCGGGCATGAACCCGCCGTGGTCGGTGAGGTGAGCGAACCCGGTGGCGGGATGGCCGGGCACGCCGAACAGCACGAGGACGAGCGCGACGAGGATGAACGCGACGAGAGCCGTCACCTTGAGCGTGGAGAAGACGACCTCGGCGCGGCCGAACGCGCGCACGGAGAGCAGGTTGATGACGATGATCGCGAGCGCCACGAGGGCGACGAACACGGAGAGCGACGTCTGCGGCCACCAGTACTGCAGATATGCGCCGGCCGCGACGACCTCGCCGCCGAGCGCGATGACGCTCGCCGCCCAGTAGCACCAGCGAGAGACGTAGCCGGCCCACTCCCCGAGGTAACGCCCCGCGGCGGCGCCGAAGCTGCCCGGCTCGGGGCGGGCGGTCGCCATCTCCGCCATGGCGAGGCCGATGACGGCGATGAGCAGCGCGCCCAGCGCATAGCTGACGACGGCCGCCGGGCCGGCCACCCCGATCGCCGCGCCGGAACCGAAGAACAGGCCCGTGCCGAGCGCCGAACCGAGACCGATCATCAGCATGGTGCGATGCCCGAGGCTGCGCGTCAGGCCACTCGAACCCTCTGAGCTCGCCGGGGCGTCCGTGCTCGCCGAGCCCTCGACCGCGTGGGCGCCGACCTGCTGATCCACCGTGTTCTCCTTCGACGAGCTGGGGTGAGGCGTGGCTGTCTCATTGAAAGCGTCGCGCTGGGCACGCTCGTGCGACACCGCGCCGGCCGACAACCGGGTCAGGGTACGTGCTCGACCCGAGCCCGTGCGTTCGGTGTTCGTCGTCAGGGGCTCCCCGTGCTCACAAGATTGGCTCGGCTGCTCTTCGTCCTTGGCCGGTATGCGGCTCTCGATGACCGCCGCTCGTCGCGGACACGCGTCAGCCCCCGAGGCGGTTGAGGCCGACCACGACGACGAGCGGGACACCCGCCTCGTCGGAGGCGGCGAGGTCGACCTCCGCGTCGATCCCCCAGTCGTTGTCGTCATCGGGGTCGTGGATGACCTGGCGGATCTCCCATTTGTCGGGCTGCTCGGTGATGCGCAGCATCTTCGGCCCGCGGGCGTCCGCGTCGAGGAGGATCTCGTCATGCTCGTCGTAGTAGGCGCCGAGGTCGGCATCCCACGCGTCGGCATCCATGACGATCTCGGTCGGCGGGTCGGTCGTCGCCGCGACGGCGGCGTCGAGCGCGGCGAGGCCGTCGACGTCGTCGCGCGCTGCGAGCTCGACGCGCTTGAACATCGCCTTGCGGATGGCGACTTTCATCGCGCGCGGGTTGGCCGTGAGGGGACGCTGCTTCAGCACCGTCTCCTGCTGCACCGGCGCGTCACCCGGGTGCGTCAGGGCCTCCCACTCGTCGAGCAGGCTCGAGTCGGTCTGACGGATGACCTCCCCGAGCCACTCGATGAGGTCGGCGAGTTCCTCGTTCTTCTTCGACTCGGGCACGCTCTGACGCAGGGTGCGGTACGCGTCGGTGAGGTAGCGCAGGACGACGCCCTCGCTGCGCGCGAGGTCGTAGAAGCGGATGAGATCGCCGAAGCCCCAGGCATTCTCGTACATCTCGCGCACGACGGACTTGGGTGACAGTTCGTACATGCGCACCATCGGCTGGCTCTGCGCGTACGTCTCGAACGCCGCGTCGAGCAGGTCGGAGAGCGGCTTCGGCCACGTCACGTCCTCGAGGCGCTCCATGCGCTCGTCGTACTCGATGCCGTCGGCCTTCATCTCGGCGATCGCCACGCCGCGCGCCTTGTGCTGCTGCGCCATGAGCACCGGGCGAGGGTCGTCGAGGATCGACTCGATGACACTGACGACGTCGACCGCGTAGTCCTGCGCGTTCGTGCGCGCCGCGGCGCGTGCGCCCTCGTTCGTCGAGGTGTCGACCTCCGGCGCGTCACCGCGGGCGGGGGCGTCGTCGTCGGGACTCAGCATGTCGAGGACGGCGAGGGCGAACGGTGCGAGCGGCTGGTTGAGCGCGAAGTTGTCCTGCAGGTCGACCATGAGGTCGACCTGGCGCCCGTCGGCCTGCGGTTCGTCGAGTCGCCGGACGACGCCGGCGGCCAGCATCTCGCGGTAGAGGCCGATCGCGCGGCGAGCGAGCTTCGCCTGCCCCTTGCGATCCTCGTGGTTGTCGCGCACGAGATCGCGCACGGCGACGAACGGGTCGCCGTCGCGGGCGATGAGGTTGAGCAGCATCGAGTGCGTGATGCGCATGCGACTGACGAGCGCTTCGGGCTCGCTCGCGACGATGCGCTCGAAGCTCTCCTCACTCCAGTTGATGAAACCCTCCGGCGGCTTCTTGCGCTGCACCTTCTTGAGCTTCTTCGGGTCGTCACCGGCCTTCGCGATGTTGCGCGTGTTCTCGATGACGTGCTCGGGCGCCTGCACGACGACGGTGCCGCTCGTGTCGAACCCCGCACGGCCGGCCCGCCCGGCGATCTGGTGGAACTCGCGCGACTTGAGCATGCGCTGGCGGGTGCCGTCGAACTTCGTCAGGCCAGACAGCACGACGGTGCGGATCGGCACGTTGATGCCCACGCCGAGCGTGTCGGTGCCGCAGATGACCTTGAGCAGACCGGCCTGCGCGAGCGTCTCGACCAGGCGGCGGTACTTCGGCAGCATGCCGGCGTGGTGCACACCGATGCCGTGACGGATGAGTCGTGAGAGCGTCTTGCCGAAGCCGGTGGAGAAGCGGAAGTCGCCGATCATCTCGGCGATCCTGTCGCGATCCTCACGGGAGGCGACCTTGAGCGACATGAGCGCCTGAGCGTTCTCCAGCGCCTGGGCCTGCGTGAAGAACACGACGTAGACGGGCGCCTGACGCGTCTCGAGCAGTTCCTCAATCGTCTCGTTGAGTGGTGTCGTCGACCAGTGATAGCTGAGCGGCACGGGGCGCTCGGCCCCCGCGACGGTGACGGAGGCGCGGCCGGTGCGACGCGTCATGTCCTCCTCGAAACGGCGCACGTCACCGAGCGTCGCGGACATGAGCAGGAACTGCGCCTGCGGCAGTTCGAGCAGCGGCACCTGCCACGCCCAGCCGCGATCACCCTCGGAGTAGAAGTGGAACTCGTCCATGATGACGAGGCCGACGTCGGCGTCCTTGCCCTCGCGCAAGGCGATGTTGGCGAGGATCTCCGCGGTGCAGCAGATGATGGGCGCGTCGGCGTTGACGGAGGCATCGCCCGTCAGCATGCCGACGTGCTCGGCACCGAAGATCTCGCACAGCGCGAAGAACTTCTCACTCACGAGAGCCTTGATCGGCGCGGTGTAGAAGCTCACCCGGTCGCCCGCGAGCGCCGCGAAGTGCGCCGCCGTCGCGACCATCGACTTACCCGAGCCCGTGGGCGTCGCGAGGATGACGTTCTTGCCGTCGAGCACCTCGATGATGGCCTCTTCCTGGTGCGGATAGAGGCTGAGGCCACGATCGCCCGCCCAGGCGGTGAACTCCTCATAGATGCGGTCGGCGTCAAACGTCTTCGGCAACCGCTGCGTCAGCGTCTTGACGCGCGGGTTCGCCTCCCGCGCAGCGGCATCCGCGGACGCGGCGAAGTCGCCCGCGACGTCCTGCGCGCCGGGGTGGACGGTCTCGACGGCGCCGGCCGCGGCGTCGTCGGGCGATTCGTTCGTCATGTCAGCCTTGCTGCTCGGTGTGGTCGACGGGGCATCCCGCTGCGCGAAGTCGTCGTGCGGGATCGCGGACGAGGTCGAGGGCGCTGCTCACCAGATGTGGCGCTGGCCCGGCAACAGCCGCAGGTCGCCGTACTCGAAGGTGCGCTTGCGCGACTTGCCCTTGCCCTTGACGGGCGCAAGCACCATGAGCTGCACACCCTCGGCGTGCTCGAGGTCGACGCGCACCGCGTCACCGAACTCGGGCACGACGACGTACAGGACGATGGCCGTCGCGCGCTGCGCGACCGTGCGGTTCTCGTTCTCGGCGCGCACCGCGAGGACGCGGCGCAGCTCGGCCAGCACCGCTTCGGGCTCGGGCTGCTCGCCCAGCGCGGCGGGGTCGGCGAAGACGATGTCGACGTCCGGCGCGACGGCCTGGTTGCTCGCGGCCGTCGGCTCACCAGCGGAGTCGATCGTCGGTTCGCCGTCGACCGACATCGCGAAAGGGTAGAACTCGCCGTTCTTCTCGAGGTGCTCCATCGCCGCGCCGAGCGCTGCGGAGAGCAGTTCGTCGAGGTCGGCCTGGGCCTGCGGTGACGCGACGTCGCGCCACGTGCCGTTCGAGCGGTCGTCGGATGCTGCGGGGGTGTCGTTCACCATCGGGGCGCCTCCTCGGCGTCGGTGTGGTCGGGTTCTCCTCGTCGAGAACAACCCAACCACATCACGCCGACAACCCCGGAATTCCGCCGAATCCGAGCCCCTGAGGCTCAGGCGGCCGACCACCCGCCGTCCGAGGTGAGCACCGCGCCGTTGATGTTGGTCGAGTCGTCGCTCAACAGGAAGGTGATCGAGGCGGCCAGCTGCGCCGCGTCCGCGATGCCCGGCATGATGACACGCGCCGGCGCGAGACGCGGCTCGCCGAATTCCGACATCGTGCCCTGCATCGGAATGCCGGTCGCGACACCACCCGGTGCGAGTGCGTCGATCGGGCCATCCGCGGCGCCCACCTGCTGCGCGGCGCCGGGTGCCGTGAGGTCGAGGGCGAGCGGGACGAAGCGCTCCTGCCCCATCGCGTCGCGGGCCGCCGTCAGCTTGGCGCCGTCGATGTCGACCGCGATGACGCGCCCACCCTCCGCGACGACCCGCTGCGCACAGGCCAGACCGATGCCGCCGCGGCACCGGTGATGACGACGCTCTGCCCGTCGAAGCGGCCCGGCGTGATGCGTTCGACCCACAACCCGGACGCCTCCGGCAGCTCCCCACCGTTCGCGGAGCGCACGAGATCAGTCGACGACTGGCTGCGGCATCTGCCCCGCGCTCAATGCGACGAGCTGCTGCAGCGGCATCGTCAGGGCCGGCCCGAGCGCTTTCTCGTCGGTGCCGGACGCGGCCAGCATCTCGCGGATCGCCGGTCCGCCCGTCGGGTGCTCAAGCCATTCACCGATCGTGCGGGCGGCGGTGATCGGGGTGTTCGTCATCGTCTTCTCCAGATCTGAGGCGCCCACGGCGCCCGAGGGTTCGGTGTCGATCGAACAGGAGGGCTACTCATCGCCCCCTTCGATCGTGTCACCTCGACGAGGCGCGTGGATGAGGTCGGGGCAGACGTTCATGTGTTCGTCGATTTGTCAGGGCTGCCCGTCGTCTGGGGGCTGCGACCATCTGTCGACGGGTGTGCGACGTTGCAGCGACGCGTCGTCGTCAGGCCCTCGGATCGTCGATCCGGGACGCGTCCGAGCGTGGCAGCGGAGACGGGCGCCGCCAGCCTGTCAGACTGGAGCGGCCCGCCACCCCGGCCTTGCGGCGGGGATGCCTACATCGACAGGGTTCTACGCCCCCCCTGATCGTTCGGCAGCGTGTGAGGCAGCAGCGGGCAAGCAGCCGGGTTCGGCCGAGAGTCGGACGTCAAGACGCGCAAGACGAGAGCGAACGAGAAGATCATGACCCCACGACGCGCCGCGTCATCGTCCGCGCCCATCCGTCTGACGCGGCGTGGGCGCATCGTCGTGACGTGCCTCGTCGTCGCGCTTTGCGCGGGATTGCTGCTGCTCATGACGTCGACACGCTCGGACCCGCAGTCCGTCCCGTCGTTCGACGCGCCCCTCGGCGCGCTGGACGAGTCGAAGGTGCCGAACGGCTGGGGGCCGCTCGTCGCGGCGGCGTCACGCGAATCGGGCGTGCCCGGCGCTGTGCTCGCTGCGCAGCTCGAGGTCGAGTCGAAGTGGAACCCGAAGGCCGTCTCGCACGCGAACGCCAAGGGGCTCGCCCAGTTCACGCCCGATGCGTGGGCCAGCCACGGCAAGGGCGACCCGTTCGACCCCGCCGACGCCATCGCCGCACAGGGGCGTTTGATGCGTGAGCTGAAGCAGCGGGCCGAACGTTCAGGCATCGCCGACAACCCCATGCGCCTCGCGCTCGCCGGCTACAACGCAGGCTTCGGCAACGTGACGAAGTACCAGGGCGTCCCGCCGTTCGCGGAGACGGAACACTACGTCGACGCCATCGCCCACGCGATGGGCAAGTACGCCAACCCCCTGCCGCCGACGAGTGGTGCGTCGATGGGCGGGGCCGCGAGGAGTGGAGCGACGCGACCTGCGTCATGACCCGCGTGTCTGCTGGACCGAATGTGGACGAAAATCGCAGATGTAGACGGCGATCGCAGTAGGGGCGGGCCCGTCGGGACCTGGCACAACGGCGATTTTCGTCCACATTCGTCGCGCCGACGAGTGGTGGGCCCTGTGGGGCTCGAACCCACAACCTACGGATTAAAAGTCCGCAGCTCTGCCAATTGAGCTAAAGGCCCTTGCTGCTCGGCTCCTGGCACCCAGATCCTTGCACCGGGCTCGATGCGCCAGAGGAGCATCGTGACGAGTCGTCCGACTCACGATCGTCGACTCTCTCACGGCCACCGTGCAGCGCGAAACAGCCTAGCCCCGCCCGACGCGTCACGACGAACCGGGCGGGGCGAGCCTTGCGAGCGGGTGCCGACGAACGGGGCGAGCGGCGGCTCAGCTGTAGGCCGGGCGGTCGCCGTCCTCGGGCTCGACGTGCGTGCGCCGCTCCTCGTCGGTGCTGGTCACCGCACCCGGCAGCGCGTGCTCGGCGATGATGCGACCGGAGTCATCGCTGATGACGGCAGTGCTGTGCTCCGCCATCGTCAGGTTCTCGGCGAGCTGGTCACGCGTGAGCTTCGGCATGTTCATGCCCAGACGCTCGAAGCCTGCGTCGAGCAGCTCCATCGCGCCGTCACGATCGCCCGGCCGCACTCGCCCGGCGACGTCGCCGAGCATGTCCGCGAACCGGCCGAGCGAACCCTCGCCGTACTCCTCGGTGAACTTCTCGTTCACCACGTAGTTCCACGTCCCCATGACGCACCACCTTTCCTCACTGCCACGCTACTGCGTTGTTGCACTATGGAACACCCCAGGGGCCACCCGAGGTCACACTGGGCATCCCCCGGGTCGCCATCGATCGCCGCGTCGTCCCGGGGCCGCGCTGGAGCTCGGGGTGTCATCGGTCTCCGACGACGCCCCGAGCTCACGCCGCGCGCGCCCGGAGCGCCGTCGATCACCCACGGCGCCCGAATGGCTGCCTCAGCCCAGCGATGCCGCCGCCGTCAGCGGCACGCCCGTCCTCGACTCGAGCTCGGCGAACGTCACGTCCGGTGCGAGCTCGGTGACGACGAGACCGTCGGGCATCACGTCGATGACGGCGAAGTCGGTGATGATGCGCTCGACGACACCGAGCCCCGTGATCGGCAGGGTGCACGCGGGCAGGATCTTGGGCGATCCGTCCTTCGCGCAGTGCTCCATGAGGACGATGACCTTCTTCGCGCCGTGCACGAGATCCATCGCGCCACCCATGCCCTTGACCATCTTGCCCGGGATCATCCAGTTCGCGATGTCACCGTCCGCCGACACCTGCATGGCACCGAGGATGGCCGCATCGACCTTGCCGCCCCGGATCATGCCGAAAGACATCGCCGAGTCGAACGTCGAGGCCCCGCGCCGCAGCGTCACCGTCTCCTTGCCCGCATTGATGAGGTCGGGATCGACGGCGCCCTCGCTCGGATACGCGCCCACCCCCAGCAGCCCGTTCTCCGACTGCAGGACGAGTTCGACGTAGTCCGCCACGTAGTTCGGCACGAGCGTCGGCAACCCGATGCCCAGGTTGACGTAATCGCCGTCCTGCAGCTCCGCCGCAGCACGCGCCGCCATCTGCTCTCGCGTCCAGGCCATGTCAGTCACCCTCCGTCTCGCGGGTCGTGCGCTTCTCGCACTCTCGGTCGAACGCACGCCCCCCGAACAGTCGCCCATCCATCTCAGTCACCCTCCGT
>NZ_AEIQ01000097.1:0-507 GCF_000152185.1 Dermacoccus sp. Ellin185
ACCTCGAATTGACGATTATAAAGCAATTCCATCGCTTGCATGCCACCTAAACTGCCTCCAATGAGAATATTAATCTTCTTAAATTCTAATGCTTGTATACCTAACTCAATAGCTCTAACGATATCCCTCAATGTTAAATATTCTGGGAAGTTGTCATCATTTAATTTAGAACTCGAACCAAATGGACTTCCAATGACATTGAATGTAAGAAATTGATAATCATGAACTGGAATGTAGCCACCATCAATGATTTCTCGCCACCAGCCAGGTTGCGCATCCGTACCGTATGTTAAATGATTGCCAGTAAGTGCATGACAAACAACTACAAGGGGTTGACCAGGAAGTCCTACATGTTCATAACGTAGACGTAAATGATCAATCGTTTCACCAGATTCAGTTATAAACTCACCTAGTTCTAATGTATTAACCGTGTAATTCGTCATAATAGTTCCATACCTCCTTCAACTAAAAAAGTGCCTTACTCAAACGATGTAAAGGCACTTATCG
>NZ_AEIQ01000096.1:0-20274 GCF_000152185.1 Dermacoccus sp. Ellin185
CCCGCCTTGACGCCTCGCGCGCCGCCGCCGTCGCGCACCACGAACGCGCCCATGCCGCGCAGGCGCAGGCGCAGGCGCGGCAGTCGGACGTCCGCGCGCAGGACGCCGTCAGACAGGCGGACGAGGCGCGCGCCCGGGCCCAGCAGACGCAGGCAAAGGTGCATGATCTCGGCCGGCAGATGGCGGAGAAGGATGAGCGCGAGGCCCTCGCACGCGAGGTGCACGACGTGCTCGGCCACCGCCTCAGTCTGCTGTCGATGCAGGCCAACGCTCTCGAGATCGAGGCGCAGGAGGCGGGTTCGCGTGACGTCGAGGATCGCGCGCGACAGATCCAGGAGGGCGCGGCCGGTTCGATGACGGATCTGCGTTCGCTGCTCGCGATGCTGCGCACCGGCGCGACCGACGAGTCGGCGGATCATCACGATCTGGCCGACATCGCCGATCTCGTGCGTGAGTGCATCGACGCGGGCACGCCCGTCAGCTCGAACGTGTTCGTCGATCAGTCGCACCCCCTGGACCCCGTCATCTCGCGCAGCGCGTACCGCATCACCACCGAACTGCTGACGAACGCGCGCAAGCACGCGCCGGGCTCTCTCGTGCAGCTCGACATCCGCGGTGACGCGCGCGGTGGCATCACGATCTCGACGACCAACCCGCTGCCCGATGTCGCGCGCGCTGCCCGATCGGATGGTTCGGGAACCGGCCTGACGGGCGTGGCGCGGCGCGCTCAGGACGTCGGAGGATCGTTCTGGGCAGGCCCGTCACCCGACGGTCGCCGCTTCACCGCGAGCGCCACGCTGCCGTGGACGATGCCGCGTGTCTGACGACGGCTCGATCCACGGCACCACACGTGTCGAATGCGACGAGAGTACGAAAGCAGTTGAGCATGAACGACATTGACCGCCCCGACGGCGCATCCCTTCCGGCCCATGACGGCGCTGAGCGCGCGATCCGCGTCATGGCCGTCGACGACGACCCGATGGTGCTCGACCTCATCCGCGTCATGCTCAAGGCCGCGCCCGGTATCGAACTCGTCGCGACTGCGAGCGACGGCGACGAGGTGATCGGGGTCGTCACAGCACATCACCCGGATGTCGTCCTCATGGACGTGCGCATGGAGCGCATCAACGGCATCGACGCGACGCGCGCACTGACGAAGCGGCCGAACGCACCGCGCGTCATCATTCTCACGACGTTCGACGAGCAGGAGTACGTGCCGCAGGCGATGGACGCCGGTGCCGTCGGGTTCATCCTCAAGGCGTCGGCGCGCGAGGCGCTGTACGGGGCGATCCGCGACGCACACGAGGGGCGCAGCCCCATGTCGCCCGCGAGCGCTGCGCATCTGCGCACCGGATACCTCGACGCCGGGGGCGCCGCGCGCATGGACGCTCGCGCGAAGCTCGCACGGTTGAGTGACCGTGAGCGCGAGATCGTCGAGATGGTGGCGCAGGAGATGTCGAACCCCGCCATCGCCGCCGAATTGTTCTTGAGCGAAAGCATGGTGAAACAACACCTGACGTCGGCCGCCACCAAACTCGGCGTGACAGGCCGCGTCGGCATCGCGATGGTCCTGGCCCGGGCGGAGTAGCGTCGAGGATGCGGTTCCTCACAGACGGCAGCCACGACCCGAACGGAGGCGCACCCGTGGCGCGGTGCCCGTCTGGCGCGCTCGAGGTGCACGAACACGACGCGATTTCCTGACGGTTTCCTCGGACGCGACGACTCACCGCCTCATCTCTTCATCTCGCGGGCTGACGCACATGAGGAAGCCTGACGCGCTTACCACCCGCACTCGCGCCACCCAGCGCACGAGGGGGGATCGTCAGCGAGCCGAATCGAGGCGCGCCACGTGATCGTCGCTGAGCTGCGGAGCCGCCAGTGCGGCGTCGAGCTGCTCGAGCGAGCTTGCCCCGACGATTGGGCGCATCGACGGGCTGCCCTGCACGAGCCAGGACAGCACGACCTGCCCGGGCTGCGCGCCCAGTTCGTCAGCCACCGACCGCAGCGCCGAGAGGCGACACGTCGTCCCCGGGTGGTCGTAGACCTCGGGCAGCGGCCGGTCGTCACGGTCGTACGCACCCTGGATCAGCGGGCTGTAGGCCCAGCACTCGAGGTCGTCATGCGTCTCGAGATAGTCGATCGTCTCGTCGCTGACGAACCCGAAACGGTGATCCTTGCCCGGCACCTGCGTGTCGGGGCGCGGGCGGACGTACGACGTCGTCAGCTGCAGGGCCGTGAACGGCTCGACGCCCTGCTCGGCGGCCAGCATGCGTGCCTGCTCGACGCGCCACGTCGGGTGGTTGCTCACACCGAGCCGGCTCACCTTCCCTCGCGCAACAAGGGAACCCAGCGCCGCGACGACGTCGGGCATCGGCGTCGAACGATCCTCACCGTGCGCCCAGTAGACATCGACGACGTCGATGCCGAGACGTTCGCGGCTGCGCTCGAACTGGGTGGCGATGACGTCAGGCGCAAGGCCCTCCCACTCGGTGAATTCGCCGGCCCGCGCCGGTTCCTGACCCACCTTCGTCGCAATCGTCAGACCTTCGCGGATGCCGGCGTTGGCGCGCAGCCACGCCCCGATCATCTGCTCGCTCTGACCGCCCGCACCCGTCGGATTCGCCCAGAACGCATAGCAATTGGCCGTGTCGAGCGTGCGCCCACCGGCGTCGACGTAGCGATCCATGAGGGCGAATGACGTCCCCTCGTCCGTCTTCGTGCCGAAATGCATCGTGCCGAGGACGAGATGCGGGGCGATCCAAGAAGTCATGCGCCCATCCAACACGCAGCTGGCCACGCACCTCAACGTGGAGGGGCGGCCTCGAGACACCCTGATCCCGCCGGTCCACAGGAACCCCTCGCCGCACACGTCGGGCCACGAAGTGCCACGTGCGATCTCGTAGCCCGGCGGCGGCGCGCGAAACACACGAGATACGACACTGCCGTGCGGTGCGTCGGCACGCCATCACCACCGGCCTCGACGGAACCACCACACCCGCGCGCACGTCACACCAGCACACCATCGAGGGGAGCAAGACATGCGCCGGTCCATCATCATCACCATCGCCGTCGCGGTGCTGGGCATCATCGGCGCCGTTTCGGCGTTCGCGCTGTCGTCCCGAATCGGTGCCTCAGGCGGGCACGGCGGATCGGAGCCGGCACAGCCGGACCCGGCGATCGCGCGCAACATCGCGAACACCGTGCGCCACCAGCCTGGTGTGGCGAATTCGCGCGTCGTGATGAAGGTGAACTGCATCGACGGCTGCCAGGGCCTTGACCATGAGTTCACGGTCGACGTCATGCTGACGGACGACGCCAGCGCACGCCACGTGCTCGACGTCAACCGCACGATCAACGAGCTCTACCCGCGCACGGCTCCGCCGGAGTGGGCAGGTTCTCCCGGGCGAATCCGCTTCAGCCTGCACTCGCCGCAGGACGGTGGTCTCATCGTGCCGACCAACAACGGCAGCCACGGCACGGCTTCGTCCCCGCCCAGAGCCAGCGCGTTGACGAGCACTCAGGTCGACGCGTTCTTGGCGGCTGCCCGCGTCAACCCGTCGTCGTCGGCGTCTTGGTCGTGGTCAGGCAGGGACGACGCGCCGTCGTTCGTCGTTCGCTCCACCATCGAAACCAGCGATTGCGCGACGCTCGACGCGACGGCCGCGCACACCGTCACCGCGCTGTCGGCGATACGCCGCGACGGCACGCCAGCGGAGTTTCGTTTCCGGTGCGAGCACGCCGCGGGTGCGGTGCCGATCGGCGCGACGACGCACACGACCGGATGGTCGACGATGGCCGACACCCTGTCGCGGCTCATGACCCCGCCGGCGAGCAGCAGGTCGTACCGACGTGACGGCGTCTACCTGACGCACAAGCACGACAGCGCCGTCCTCACGGTGAGGGGCAACCCGTCTAATACAACGTCCGAGGTGAAGAACGACGCGGCGACCGTCGTGGCGCAGCTTCGCGAACTCGATGTGCCGACGCCCACGCTGAACCTGCGGCCCGCACCGTGACCGGCGGCGCTCGACGGTGAACGTATGACGCGTCATGAACACGCGAACGCCCGGCACCCCGAGTCGGGGCGCCGGGCGTTCGTCGAGGCTCAGGCCTGGGCCGCGGTCTCTTTGCTCTCGGCGCGACCGCAGTTGCACCCGCCGCAGCCACAGCCGCCACCGGCACCCATGCCGGCTTCGCGAGCCTTGGCGTCGGCCTCCATCTTGGCGCGGATGTCGTCCATCGGCAGCTCACGGATCTGACGGATCAGGTCCTCGACGGCCGCCGCGGGCAGCACGCCCGAGTTGGAGAACACCATGAGGCCGTCGCGGAACGCCATGAGCGTCGGGATGGACTGGATGTTCGCGGCCGCCGCGAGCTCCTGCTCGGCGTCGGTGTCGACCTTCGCGAAGACGATGTCGTCGTGCTTCTCGCTCGCCGCTTCGAACACGGGCGCGAACTGACGGCACGGGCCGCACCAGGCCGCCCAGAAGTCGACGAGGACGATGCCGTTGTTCTCGATGGTCTCGGTGAACTTCTCACCGGTCAGTTCGATGGTTGCCACGCGGGCGCTCCTTCACAGACGTCAGGTTCTCGACCATTCAAACACCGACGCGGCGCGAACCCTTCCCGCCGTGACGCTTCGTTCCAGGCATCATCCCCACTCGGTGCTGTTCGACGTCAGGTGGGGACGCGGCCGGGCGCGCCCCGTGCTGGTGGGTGTGACGTGCAGCGAGCCACCGCAGGACGTCACCACCCCCGAGCTCACCCGAGCGACGGCGGGCGCCGACGGTACGTCGCTGGCGTCGCCGACATCCGAATCGGGTTGGCGACCTGCGCGACGCCCTCGACGTCGACGCGCATGTCCAGGCCGACTGAATCGGCGAGCGCGAACGCCTGCGCGAGATCGTTGACGGGCCCGGCGGGCACACCGGCGTCCGCGAAACGCTCGGCCCATCCCTGCGCGCCATGTGCCGACAGCGCCTCGAGCATCAGCGGGACGAGGTCGTCGCGATGCTCGACACGGGCGGAGTTGGTCGCGAAACGGGCATCCTGCGCCCACTCACCATGACCGAGAACCTCTGCGGCGCAGGCGAACTGGCGATCATTGCCGGCGGCGATGGCGAGCGGCCGATCCGCAGTCTCGAACACTTCGTACGGCACGAGCGACGGGTGACGGTTGCCCATGCCGCGCGGCACGGCCCCCGTCATGACGTGCGCGCCGGCCTGATTCGTCAGCGCCGACAGCAGGGACGACAGCAACGACACCTCGACGAGTTGCCCCTCCCCCGTCGCGTCGCGATGCCGCAACGCCGCGAGCATGCCGACGGCAGCATGCAGACCGGTGACGACGTCGACGAGCGCGACGCCGACCTTCGTCGGCTCGCCGGGCGGCCCGGTCACCGACATGAGGCCACCGACGGCCTGCACGAGCAGGTCGTACCCGGGCAACGCCGACTCACCGAAACCGGTGATCGATACGTAGACGACGTCCGGGTTCCACTCACGCACCTGCTCATACCCGAACTCCAGCCGCGCCATCGTCCCCGGCAAGAAATTCTCGACGACGACGTCGGCGCGCGTCACGAGATCGCGTGCGGCGGCGAGATCGTCCGCCTCGCGAAGATCCCAGAACTCGCTGCGCTTGTTGCGGTTGACCGACAGGAAGTACGTCGCCTCCCCGTCCTCGGTGAACGGCGGACCCCAGGCGCGCGTGTCGTCACCGCCGTCAGGGCGTTCGATCTTGACGACGTCGGCGCCCAGGTCGCCGAGCAGCATCGTCGCGTAAGGGCCGGCCAGGACACGGCCGAAGTCGGCGATGAGCAGGCCGTCGAGCGCTGATGGCACGCAGGCTCCTCGAGGAAAAGTTGGACGAACGAACGTGGACGAGATTCGCCGATGGGAACAGGAATCGCAGATGAGGCGGGCGCGCGACGCTCAGCGACCCGCCGGGCGGGCGTCATCGGACGACGGTGCGTCCGGCGCGTCACCCCAGGCGGAGCCGAAGTCGCGATCGAGTTCAGTCACCGTCTTGTTGCGCAGCCCCCACAGGTACACGGCGAGCGACACTGCGACGCACGCGAGCAGGTAGACGCGGAAGCCCTTCTCGTTGCCATGGGAGGCGAACCAGGTGCCGATGTAGGGCGCGGTGCCACCGAAGACGGCGTTCGCGAGGCCGTATCCGAGTCCGACGCCGAGGGCGCGCACGCGCGTCGGGAAGAGCTCGGCCTTCGCGACAGCGTTGACCGACGTGTAGAACGCGACGATGAGCAGCGCGAACAGCTGCAGCCCGAACGCCGTGAGGCCCGATTCGACCGAACGGATCGCGCCGAGCACCGGCCACGTGATGATGAGCGAGCCGACGCCGAAGATGAGCAGCATGGTGCGTCGCCCGATCTTGTCGGACAGCAGTCCGTACAGCGGCTGCACGATCATGAACACCGTCAGCGCGCACAGGTTGACGATCGAGACGGTGTCCGCGTCGAGCCCCGCCACCTTCTTCATGTAGCTCTGCATGAGGGTCGTGTAGACGTAGAACGACGTCGTCCCGCCGATCGTCAGGCCGACGACGACGATGAACGGCCGCCAGTACTCGCGGAACAGCAGGCCGAGCGAGCCCTTGTTCTCGGTCGAGGTACCTGCCGCAGCGCCACCCGAGGCGGTATCCGCGACGTCAGCCGTCTCGTCCATGCTGCGCCGCAGCCACAGCACGACGAGTGCGCCCGCGGCGCCGATGAAGAACGGCAGACGCCACCCCCAGGTGTGCATCTGCTCCTTGTCGAGCACGTGCTGGAGGACGACCTGCAGCAACGCTGTGAGCACCTGGCCGCCGACGAGCGTCACGTACTGGAAGCTCGAGTAGAACCCGCGACGGTTCGGCGTCGCGATCTCCGACATGTACGCGGCCGTCGTCCCGTATTCACCGCCGACGCTGAAGCCGCTGATCGCGCGCCCGACCCAAAGCAGGACGGTCGCCCAGATGCCGATCCGGTCGTAGGTCGGCGCCGCGCCGATCATGAGGGTACCGAGCGCCATGAGCAGCACCGACGTCGTCAGGGCGGCGCGGCGACCCTTGCGGTCGGCGTAGCGTCCGAAGAACCACGACCCGATGGGCCGCATCAGGAACGTGATGGCGAAGACGGCCCACGTGTCGAGCAGCGCCTGCGTCTCATCACCCTTGGCGAAGAAGTTCGACGCGATGTACGTCGTGAAGATCGCGTAGTTGTAGAAGTCGAACCACTCGATGAGATTGCCGAGCGAACCACGCGCGACATTGCTCATCACCGAGTTGCGACGCTCACCGCCGACGCGCGGGGCGGATGCTGTTGAGCTCATGGGATCCTCTCGGGGCGAACGTGGACGCCGTTCGCCGATGTGGACGAAAATCGCGAAGGGGGACAGGAATCGCAGATGGGGACAAGAGGTGCAGATGTGGACGAGAATCGCGGTGCAGTCAGACGCGAAAAGCCACCTTCATCGACGGCCGATACAACCTGCACCCTATGTGGTGATCGACGCCACGGGTGTGCGTGCCGCCACACGTTGTCGTACCCGCGAGTAGCGTCCGAGTAGGCTGAACACCGAACCACGCCGCTTGCGAAGGAGGGCCCGATGCGCATCGCGCTGTCCTCCTATCGCAGCAAGCCGCACAGCGGCGGCCAGGGCATCTACGTGCGTCACCTCAGCCGCGAACTCGCCGCTCTCGGCCACGACGTCACCGTCTTCTCCGGCCCTCCCTACCCCGAACTGGACGACGCCCGCCTTGTGGCTGGCCGTGCGACTGACCGGGCGACGGGTCCAGCGAGTCGCCAGACGTCGCCAGCCAAGCGGGCCGGCGCGACGGCGAGCATCGAGCCGACGAACCCCGGCAGGCTGCGCCTCGAGAAGCTGGTGAGCCTCGACCTCTACAACGATGACGACCCGTTCCGTCACCCCCATCCGCGCGAACTGCGCGACCGCATCGACGTCGTCGAATACGCGGGGATGCTGTCGGGTTCGTTTCCCGAACCACGCACGTTCGGGATGCGACTGGCGCGCGAGATGCGTTCGCGGTCAAGAGAGTTCGACGTCCTGCATGACAACCAGACGCTCGCGCCGGGCCTGCTCGACATCGCGCGCGGCGGCCTGCCCGTCGTCACGACGATCCACCACCCGATCAGCGCCGACCGCCGCCTCGAGATCGAGGCCGCGACGAACCCGTGGCGCAAGTACACGAAATGGCGTTGGTACTCGTTCGTGCCGATGCAGGCGCGCGTCGCCCGCGCGAGCAGCCGCATCATCACCGTGAGCGAGACGAGCCGCGACGACATCGTCCGAGAATTCGGGGTCGACCCCGAACGCATCAGCATCATCCCCGTCGGCGTCGACGTCGAGACGTTCACGCCCGACGCCGGCGTCGCGAAGAGTGCACCTGGGATCGCCGTCGAGACGCCCGCCCCGGGCGTCGACGTCGAGACGTTCTGGCCTGACGGCTCGGCGCGCCACCGCGTGCCCGGACGCCTCACGACGATCACGAGCGCGAACGTGCCACTCAAGGGGTTGAGTGTGCTCATCGACGCGCTCGCTTTCCTACCGCAGGACGCGTGGCGCGAACTCGTCGTCGTCGGCACACCGAACCGCGCGGTCGAGACCCAACTCGAAGCCCTCGGATTGTCCCCTCGCGTCCGGTTCGTCAGCGGCATCAGCGACGACGACCTCGCGGGTCTACTCGCGAGCGCCGCCGTCCACGTCGTGCCGAGTCTCTATGAAGGTTTCTCGCTGCCCGCGGTCGAGGCCATGGCGTGCGGCACACCCGTCGTCGCGACGCGCGTCGGCGCGCTGCCGCAACTCGTGCACGGCACCGACGGCGAGACGTCGGCTGTCACCGGCAGCGCAGGCAGGGTTCCCGCCGCCCACGGCGGGAGCGCGGGCCCACGCGCCCACGCGGCAGGCGAGCCGGACACGAGCGCTGACGCCGACGGCTCCGACGCCGGCATCCTCGTCGAGCCAGGTGATGCGCGCGCTCTCGCGGGCGGCATCGTCAGCCTGCTCGAATCCGAGGAGACCCGAACACGATTCGGACGCGTCGGTCGCCGTCGCGCCGTCACGACATACTCATGGCGGGCTGTCGCCGAGGCGACGGCCGCCGTCTACACCGAGGAGATCGCCCGATGCTGACCGTCGACTTCAACCGCTTCACCCTGGGCCCGGGCATGACGGTGCTCGACGTCGGGTGCGGGCAGGGACGTCACAGCTTCGAGGCGCTGCGTCGCGGCGGGGACGTCACGGCGTTCGACTTCAGCCAGTCCGACCTCGACGAGGTGCAGACGATGTTCGACGCCATGGCCGCCGAGGGCCAGATGCCTGCGAGCGGCGCCTACCGCACCGTCCAGGGTGACGCGCGCGCGATGCCGTTCGACGACGCGAGCTTCGAGCGCGTCATCGCCTCCGAAGTGCTCGAGCACATCGTCGAGGATGACGCCGCCATCGACGAGATCGTGCGCGTGACCAAGCCCGGCGGCCTCGTCGCCGTGACGGTGCCGCGGTACTGGCCCGAGAAGATCTGCTGGGCCCTGTCGACGCCCTACCACGAGGTCGAGGGTGGCCACGTGCGCATCAACAAGGCGAGCGAACTCGTCGGCAAGCTCGAGAAGCGTGGCCTGATGACGCTCGGCACACACCACGCGCACGCGCTGCACTCGCCGTACTGGTGGCTCAAGTGCGCGGTCGGGGTCGACAACGACACCAACCCCGCCGTCAAGGCGTATCACCGCATGCTCGTCTGGGACATGATGAAGGCGCCGGCGCTGACGCGTCAGGCCGAGAAGGCGCTCAACCCCGTCATGGGCAAGAGCTTCGTCGTGTACCTGCAGAAGCAGTACTGAACCCCGTCGCGCCGATGACGTCAGCCCTCACCAGTGAACAAGTCTGCGAGACAGGCCTGTTCATTGCTCTCCTCCAGGGCGAAGACGGCGCGCTGCCGTGGTTCGTCGGCGGGCAGTGGGACGCCTGGAACCACACCGAGGCACTCATGGGCCTGACGATCGCCGCCCATGTTTCACGTGAAACAGGATCACCACGTGTCAATCACACCGCCGAGCAGCTGAGCGAACGCGCCCGTCTCGGCCTGCAGCACCTGCGCGAAACGCAGCGTGAGGACGGCTCGTGGCCGATGCGCGTGAGAGACGGCGTCGTCGAACAGGACGAGAGCGACACGAACCAGTGCGCCTACCCGGCCGTCGGCGTCTGGCATCTCGCGCTCGTCACCGGCGCAGGGCGCGGCGACGGCCCCGACCGCGGCATCCTCGCCGAGAACTGGCCGATGGTCCGTGCGGCGATCCGACACGTCCTGACGGCCCAGCGCGACGACTGCACGATCGCCTGGGCGATCAACCGTCGCGGCGGCCTCGGCGACCATGCGTTGCTCACCGGCAACGCCAGCATCCTGCAGTCGCTGTGGGCCGCGGCCGCCATCGCGGATACCCTCGGCCACATCGATGACGCTGCGTCCTGGCGCGAATCCGGCACCCGGCTCGCGGCAGCGGTGCGTCAGGTCGAACTGTTCGCCGACCGTCGCCGCTTCTCGATGGACTGGTTCTACCCCGTCCTCGGCGGCGCTCTCGTCGGCGACCACGCGGCCACGCACCTGCGTCGCGACTGGGATCGCTTCGTCATCGAGGGCCAGGGGGTCCGCTGCGTCGACGACCGACCGTGGGTCACCGGCGGGGAGAGCGCCGAACTCGTCATGGCGCTGTGTTGCCTCGACGGCACGCCGCACGAAGATCGCGCGCGACGCGACGCGCGCGCCGTCTTCGCCGACCTGCAGCACACACGCGACACGAGCGGCGGCTATTGGACGGGGTACGTCGTCGACGACGACGCCGTGTGGCCCGTCGAGCAGACGGGATGGAGCGCCGGCGCGATGCTGCTCGCCGCCGATGCCCTCGACGGCCTCACGCCCGCCGCCAACTTCTTCCACGCCATGACGTGGCCGGCCCGCACGCCGAGCCACAGCGCCGTCAGAGACCACGAGGAGCCCCGATGAGCACCCCGCCCCTTCCCCAGGACGTTCTCGACGCCTTCCACGCGACGACCGGTTTCATGCCGGACGACGAGGGGCAGGCGCTGTACGAGGCGGCCGCGAGCGCCCGTCCCGGCACCCGGCTCGAGATCGGCACGTACTGCGGCAAGTCGACGGTGCTGCTCGCGCAGGCGGCGCGCGTCGTCGCCGAATCGTCCGACGCCCCAACGCAGGTGGTGACCGTCGACCATCACCACGGCAGCGAGGAGAACCAGCCCGGCTGGGAGTGGCACGACACGTCGATGGTCGATGAGCACTCGGGTCTGCTCGACACGCTGCCCGCATTTCGTCGCACCTGGGACGAGCACGTCAAGGACGTCGTCAGCATCGTCGTCGCGACGACGGCGCAGGTCGCGACGTGGTGGCGCACCCCCGTCGAGTTCCTCTTCCTCGACGGCAACCACGTCGAGGAGATGGCGCAGCACGACTACGCGGCGTTCGCGCCGCACGTCAGCGTCGGCGGGTTGCTCGCGGTGCACGACGTCTTCCCCGACCCGAATGACGGTGGGCAGGCACCGTGGCATGTCGTCGAACGCGCCCTGGGCGACGGCTTCGAGCAGGTGTCGCAGACGGGCTCGTTGCGCATCCTGCGGCGCCGCTGACCCCGGCAACCAGATTTCGGCCTCTCCGCCACCGAATTGGCGCCCCTTGCACAACTTATGAGTCGGATCTCATAATGAGTGAATGAACGGGACGCCTGCGGCCGTCACCGTCAGCCTGGGGGGAGGCCGATGAGCAATCCGATGACGAGCTTGGTGCTCGACGAGGGGATGAGCGTCGAACTGCGGGGGCAGTTGGCGCTGTGTGAGGACGAGGTCGTCCTGACTGGCTGTGGGATGCTGCCGCTCGGTTCGCCGCCGCATCTGACGTGGGAGCAGACGCCCTTCGTAGCACTGGCCACCGACTGCGCGAAGAAGGCGCGGCCGCTCGTGGGGCAGCCCGTGTTCGGGCGTGGGACGTGGACCGGGTACGAGATCAGTGCGTGCGAACTCGAGCCGGGGGACGCTTGGGCGCACGCACACGACATCCCCGATCCGCTGACGAAGGACCGCACCCCGGTCAGCGCGCACGTGCGCTCCGTCGAGGCCGGCCTGTTCTCGAGCGGCGCCATGCTGCGTCGCGTCCGTTTTCTCGACGCCGGGCGACCGCGCGTCATCGCCAGCGCCACTGACGTCGAGCTCACGACGCGACTGCTCACACCCATCTACGGTGATGCGCTCGAGGTGCATCGCAGCCGCTGGAGCATCAGCGAGGTGCGTGGCCTCGACGACATCCTCAACGACCTGCCCGAGGACAAGGTGCTCAAGATCGAGTACCGCATGGACGGTGACGGCACGATCAGCCGCAAGCTGCGCGTCAACTACGTCGACGATGACCTCGCGCGCTCCCTCGCCCCGTTTCCGCCCGAGATGCTCGCCGTCTACGCCGTCGTCGAACCCAAGGGCGCGCCGCAGGATCGCGACCCCTGGTTTCCCGCGCGACCCCGGCATCTCGCGCGTCCGGCCGGCACCCCCGATGTGCCGACGCTCGAACACGTGCGCGTGTAGCGCGCGAGTGGCCCGGCACCCGGCAGTGCAGACCGCGCACCGCCGCGCAGGCCTGTGGGGCCTGCGCGGCGAGCTTGTCTCGTGATTCAGCGACGTCGGGTGGCGACCAAGCTCGTCGCCGTCACCGTCAGCAGCGACAGGACGATGACGCTGAGCGAGACGGCCGTCGACGGCGTCCACACCCACGACCAGACGTCGTGCGCCCAGTGCGCGATGAGCTTGTATCCGATGAACGCGAGGATGACGGCGAGACCGTAGCCGAGGTGTACGAGCTTGCCGAGGACGCCCTCGACGAGGAAGTACAGCGCGCGCAGACCGAGCAGCGCGAACGCGTTCGTCACGAAGACGAGGTACGGGTCGGACGTGATGCCGTAGACGGCGGGCACCGAGTCGAGCGCGAACAAGGCGTCCGTCGCGAGGACGGCCAGCGTCACGACGGCCAGAGGCGTCAACGCGCGACGGACGGACCGACCGGTAGCGCCGGCGTCAGCGTCTTCTCGCACGAGCATCGCGGAGCCGCGGTAGCCGTCGGTGACGGGGAAGAAACGGCGGATGACCTTGACGATGCGCATGTCACCCGGGTCGACGGTGTGGTCGTCGCCCTGACGGGTGTCGCACCAGACCTTCACGGCCGTCCACAGCAGGAACGCGCCGAAGATGACGAACATCCAGGCGAAGTTCGAGAGCAACTGCGCGCCGAGCGCGATCATGATGGCGCGCATGACGAGGGCGCCGGCGACGCCGATGAGGAGCACCCGCTGCTGGTACATCTTGGGCACGGCGAACGCCGTCAGCAGCATCATGAACAGGAACAGGTTGTCGACGCTGAGTGACTTCTCGACGAGGTAGCCGGTGTAGAACTCGGTGCCCGTCGTCGAGCCGTGCGCGCTCCACAACCAGGCGCCGAACGCGACCGGCAACGCGATGTAGAACGTCGACCAGGCCGTCGCTTCCTTGAGCGATACCTCGTGAGGTTTGCGCGTGACGAGGAAGTCGAGCGCGAACAGGACGATGAGCCCGATGAGCGTCACGGCCCAGAGAGTGGGGGTGGCCAGGGAGTGCATGGAACTACCTCAGATCGCATGAGTGACGAACTGAGGTCTCCTTCGCCGCGGAACGATCCGCCGCTCTCGAACCGGGAGCGCGCATGATCGCGCTCGTATTGACCGGAGCCGAGACGTGGGAAGTACTCCCCTCGCTAACCATCATAGCCGATCTGCGGGCCCTGCCCCACTCGACGAGCAGGCTTTCTTGATTCGTTCCAGAAATCGCGGCATCATGGAGGCATGACGACGACGCCCGCCACCGATCCGCGCACCATGCTGCGTCAGGTGAACCTGCGGATCACCGGCCCGCGCGTCGCCATCCTCGATGCCCTCGAGACGCGCCCCCACTCGGATGCGGAGACCGTCATCCAGGCGGTGCGCGACAGTTACGGCAAGGTCTCGACGCAAACCGTCTACGACGCCCTGCATGCGATGACGGCGCACGGCATCATCCGCCGCATCGAGCCGGCCGGCCAATCCGCGCTCTACGAACGACGCGTCGGCGACAACCACCACCACCTCGTGTGCCGACAATGCGCGACGATCGTCGACATCCCCTGTGCCGTCGGCGACACACCGTGCCTGACGGCGGCGCACGAGTCCGAACTCAGCGAGGGGTTCGACATCGACGAGGCCGAGGTGACGTACTGGGGCGTCTGCCGCGCGTGCCGCGAGGGCGCTGCCGCAGCTTCCGCTGCGTCACCCGTCGTCGGCTGAGCCGCGCCCGAGGTTGCCGGGTCGCACGCGGGAGACCAGGGGGGCATCCGCGATCCGGTTCATCCCGACATTCGCGGGGTCGCCCGTGAGACGGTGGCTGACGTGACGAGCACACCCACCCTGCGTCCCGAGGTCGATGCGTCCGACGTCGAAGCCGCCGCCGAGCGCCTCACCGACCTGCTCCACCCCACGATGCTGTTCGAGAGCAGCCGCCTGTCGACGAAGTTCGGCGCGAGCGTCGTGCTCAAGCGCGAGGATCAGCAGCCGGTGCGCTCGTACAAGATTCGTGGAGCGAGCAACCTCATCGCGCAGCTCGACGACGACGCGCGCGCGGCGGGCGTCGTCTGCGCGTCGGCCGGCAACCATGCCCAGGGCGTCGCATACGCGTGCTCGCGCCTCGGCGTGAAGGCGACGATCTTCCTGCCGCGCACGACGCCCCGTCAGAAGCGTGAGCGGGTTCGAGTGCTCGGCGGGCCGTGGGTCGAGACGGTCGTCGAGGGCGACACGTACGACGTCGCCGCTGGCGCTGCAGGCGAATTCGCTGCGACGACCGGGGCGACGCTCGTGCCCGCGTTCGACGACGTCCGCACCATCGCGGGGCAGGGCACCGTCGCGCTCGAGGCGTTCGCGCAGTGCGAGGCGCAGTACGGCAAGGTGCCGGACGTCGTCGTCGTGCCCGTCGGTGGCGGCGGGTTGCTGGCGGGCATCACGGCGTGGGTGCGGGAGCGCCATCCGTCGTCGCGCATCGTCGGCGTCGAACCGGTGGGGGCGCCGTCGCTGCAGGCGGCGCTTGCTGAGGGACGCCCGGTGGCGGTGCCGGTGACCGATCCGTTCGTCGACGGCGCGACGGTCGGCCTGCTCGGCGCGCACACGTACCCGATCATCGCTGCCGGCGGCGTGCCGTGCTTCAGCGTGCCGGAGGGGCAGATCTGCA
Source organism: Dermacoccus sp. Ellin185 (assembly GCF_000152185.1). Lineage (NCBI taxonomy): Bacteria > Bacillati > Actinomycetota > Actinomycetes > Micrococcales > Dermacoccaceae > Dermacoccus > Dermacoccus sp. Ellin185. Next base: position 15,301 of record NZ_AEIQ01000096.1, read on the forward strand.
CGGAGATGCTCGACCTGTATCAGAGCGACGGCATCATCGCGGAGCCTGCCGGCGCGCTCGCGCCCGCAGCGTTGCCCGGTGTCGACTTCGCCGATGGCGAGCTCGTCCTCGCGATCCTGTCGGGCGGAAACAACGACGTGTCGCGCTATGCGGAGGTCGTCGAGCGTTCGCTCGTGTTCGAGGGCCGCAAGCATTACTTCATCGTCGAATTTCCGCAGGAACCCGGGCAGTTGAGGCGTTTTCTCGACGGGGTACTCGGGCCTGACGACGACATCACGTTGTTCGAGTACACGAAGCGTTCCAACCGCGAGACGGGCCCGGCGCTCGTCGGCCTGGAGTTGGGCGACCCGTCGTCGTTGCCCGATCTGCTTGCGCGGATCGATGCGTCGCCGGCGCGGGTTGAGCGGGTGGATCCCGACTCGCCCCTGTTTCGGATGGTTCTCTGAGGATCTAGTGAACGAAGGTAGGACCGCAGCGTCGTGTCCGTCGAGTACGGCATGGGTGGGGTCACCGCAGCGAAGCGAGGATTGCTCCAGCCATGCCGGGCGCGGGCGGACGCGCATGTCACAGCGAGGATCCTGCCGAAGTGAACGTTGACGAAGAGAACCGAGAAGAATGGTTCTGTAGTTCTCTGACGATCACTCGATGTTGCCCGGGATCTGGGGCACGGGAGCCCCGAATCCCGGGCAACATCGCGGGTCGGCGTGGTTCGATGGGGTCTTCACGCCCCATCCAAGAGCGTCGCGGAATCACAGCGGAGGTCAACATGGCAGCAGAGCAGTTCGAGGTCGCGGCGAGTGACGGCGTCGTCATCCGCGGTCAGCGGTGGTTGCCGGACGGAGAAGCGCGCGCCGTCGTGCAGATCGCTCACGGCATGGCGGAGCATTCGGCGCGCTACGAGCGGTTCGCGCAGGAGTTGAACGCGGCCGGGTACGCCGTCTACGCGAACGATCACCGTGGGCACGGGCGCACCGCCGAGGGTGGTGTGCTCGGTCATTTCGCTGACGATGACGGGTGGGCGCGCGTCGTCGACGACCTGCTCCAGGTGACGCGGCGCGCGCAGGCCGAGGTGCCGGGTCGCCCCGTCGTCCTGCTAGGGCACAGCATGGGTTCGCTACTGGTGCGTACGTTCGCGGCGCAACACGGCGATCTACTGGCGGGTCTCATCGTCTCCGGAACGCCCGCCGATCCTGGGCTGCTGGGCCGCGTCGGACGTCAGGTCGCGCGCGCCGAGGGCCGTCTGCGGGGGCGCACGCACGCGAGCAAGCTCCTCGACACGATGTCGTTCGGGGCGTTCAACAAGCAGTTCGCGCCTGCGCGCACGGACTTCGACTGGCTCTCGCGCGACGAGGCCGCCGTCGATGACTACGTCGCCGACCCGTTGTGCGGGTTCGTCTGCACCGCCGCGTTCTACGCCGACATGCTGGGCGGGCTGCGCCTGGTCAACCGGCGTTCGTTCGCGGCCGGCACGCCGTCGGATCTGCCGGTTCTCGTCATCTCCGGCGAGGCCGACCCGGCCGGCGACAACGGCAAGGGCGTGCGACCCGTCGCCGATCTGCTGCGCGGCGTCGGGGTGCACGACGTCACCCTGACGCTCTACCCCGGCGCGCGCCACGAGATCCTCCACGAGACGAACCGCGACGAGGTCGTCGCCGACATCCTCGCCTGGCTCGACGCCCACGTCTGAGCCGCCGCGGGGCGAGAGGTCGTCACCCCGGCAGTCGCCTGCGTCACCGGTCGGCCTGGCCACCATCTTCAGTGGTCTGTTCGTGGCGCGGCTTGCGAAAGTGGACGAAACTCGCCGATGGGGACAGGAATCGCCGATGTGTCCGGGAATCGCGGAGGGCGGCTTGGAGGATTTGCCCCACAGAAACGTTACCGACCAGTAGCGTAGGGGGCGGCATGCCCCCGCGAGGAAGGAAACGCTCATGGCTGACACGCAGCGCACCGAGGTGAACGGTCTGCAGGTCGCGACGATCCTGTACGACTTCATCAACGATCAGGTCCTGCCCGGCACCGGTGTCGACGCCGACACGTACTGGAAGGGCTTCGCCGACGTCGTCGCCGAGCTCGGCCCGAAGAACCGCGCCCTGCTCGCCGAGCGTGACGACCTCCAGGCCAAGATCGACGAATACCACCGCGCCAACCCGGGCAAGCCCGACTTCGACGCGTACAAGAGCTTCCTCACCGAGATCGGCTACCTCGTCGATGCTCCGGCCGAGTTCAGCATCACGACGCAGAACGTCGACCGTGAGATCACCGACCAGGCCGGCCCGCAGCTCGTCGTGCCGATCCTCAACGCCCGCTTCGCGCTCAACGCGTCGAACGCCCGCTGGGGTTCGCTCTACGACGCGCTCTACGGCACCGACGCGATCGACGAGGCCGACGGCAAGGAGAAGGGCACCTCGTACAACACGGTGCGCGGCGACGCCGTCATCGCGTTCGCGAAGAACTTCCTCGACACTGCCGTCCCGCTCGCCGAGGGTTCGTACACCGACGTCACCGGCTTCGGCGTCGACGGCGGCGAGCTCGTCGTCCACCTCGACGGTGAGCGCACGACGTCGCTGAAGAACACTGACGAGTTCGCCGGCTACGTGGGGCTGCCTGCGCAGCCGGAGGGAATCCTGCTGAAGCACAACGGTCTTCACCTGGAGATCCAGATCGACTCCGAGTCCCCGATCGGCGCGACCGACCCGGCCGGCATCAAGGACGTCCTCGTCGAGTCGGCTGTCACGACGATCATGGACCTCGAGGATTCCGTCGCCGCCGTCGACGCCGAGGACAAGGTGCTCGGTTACACGAACTGGCTCGGCCTCAACAAGGGTGACCTCGCCGAGGAGATCACGAAGAACGGCAAGACGTTCAAGCGCGAGCTCAACCCCGACCGCGAATACGTCTCCCCCGGCGGCGACACGTTCACCCTTCCGGGCCGCTCGTTGCTGTTCGTCCGCAACGTCGGCCACCTCATGACGAGCGACGCCGTCCTCGATGCCGACGGCAACGAGATCGGCGAGGGCATCCTCGACGCCCTCGTCACCGTCCCGGCTGCGATCCACGGCTTCGCCGACAAGGACGGCGTGAGCAACACGCGCGCCGGCTCGATCTACATCGTCAAGCCGAAGATGCACGGCCCGCAGGAGGTCGCGTTCGCGAACGAGCTGTTCGAGCGCGTCGAGAGCGTCGTCGGGCTGGCGAAGAACACCGTCAAGATGGGCATCATGGACGAGGAGCGCCGCACGACGGTCAACCTCTCCGCCTGCATCGACGCCGCCAAGGAGCGCGTCGTGTTCATCAACACGGGCTTCCTCGACCGCACCGGCGACGAGATCCACACGTCGATGCTCGAGGGCCCGATGATCCGCAAGGGCGAGATGAAGGGTTCCACGTGGATCAAGGCGTACGAGGACAACAACGTCGACGTGGGCCTCGCTGCCGGTCTCGCGCACAAGGCGCAGATCGGCAAGGGCATGTGGGCGATGCCCGACCTGATGAAGGACATGCTCGAGCAGAAGATCGGCCAGCCGAAGGCCGGCGCGACGACGGCGTGGGTGCCGTCGCCGACCGCCGCGACGCTGCACGCGCTGCACTACCACCAGGTCGACGTGTTCGCCGTGCAGGAGGAGCTCGCGAAGCGCAAGGCCGCGTCGGTCGACGACATCCTGCAGATCCCGCTCGCGGAGAACACGGACTGGTCGGACGCCGACAAGCGCGAGGAACTCGACAACAACTGCCAGTCGATCCTCGGCTACGTCGTGCGCTGGATCGACCAGGGCGTCGGCTGCTCGAAGGTGCCCGACATCCACGACGTCGCGCTCATGGAGGACCGGGCGACGCTGCGCATCTCCAGCCAGCTGCTCGCGAACTGGCTGCAGCACGGCATCGTCACCGAAGACGAGATCGTCGAGTCGCTGAGGCGCATGGCGCCGGTCGTCGACCAGCAGAACGCCGGTGACGCGAAGTACGAGCCCATGGCGCCGGGCTTCGACGGCATCGCGTTCAACGCGGCCAAGGAGCTGATCCTCGAGGGAACGAAGCAGCCCAACGGCTACACCGAGCCGATTCTGCACCGTCGTCGGCGAGACAAGAAAGCCGCGCGCTGAGGATCAAGCGAGCGGAGTCGAGGGTGTGGATGCCGAGCTTGCGAGGCGTTCACACCTCGGCGTAGGGAGCGTTGACGAAGCGCGCCGTGGGCTCAGTGACGATCAAGCCCGACCGAGGTAGGTCCGCGCCGGAGCGTGCGACGGCCCGGCCCTGCCGAATCGGGCGCTGAGGAACTGAGCCAAGGAGTAGTCCGCGCGCTGAGGATCAAGCGAACGGAGTCGAGGGTCGCCTGACCCTGAGGATGGCGCGTAACTCACAGGTAGGCACGCAACTGCACGCCTGCGTGTGAGTTACGCGCCATCGTGCGTGCTGGGGTCGGCGCGGGGCGTCCGAGGGCTGTGCGCGACCTGGGTTCCGTTGGAACGCCTAGCATTCGGACATGAAGCGCATCGACGTCCATGCTGACGGGCCCGCGAGTGTCGACGCGGCGTGGCAGGCCTACGTGCACGTCGATCGGTGGCGTGACTGGTCGCCGCACATGCCGCCGGTCGAGGCGGATGCCGTGGTGATCCGTCCCGGCACGCAAGGACGATGGCGTCTCGGGCCGGTGACGGTGGGGCGGTTCGTCATCACCGACGTCGATGCGGTGGCGAGGACGTGGAGCTGGCGCGTCAGCGTCCTGGGGCTGACGACGACGGGCGAGCACCGCGTCGAGGTTCGTCGGGGCGGGTGTCGCTGCCACATGGCGATGGATCTGCCGCCCATCGTCGGGCAGGCCTACCGGCCGCTAGCGTGGTGGGCCCTCCATCGGCTCGCTCGCAGCTCGTGAGGCATCGAGGGACACGAAGGGGGTGTGGAGAAACGCGTCATCCGTGACGCGTTTCTCCACACCCCTGGTGTCTTCTCTTTGCGCCTAGTGTCGCGCGTCATTAA
>NZ_AEIQ01000095.1:0-28933 GCF_000152185.1 Dermacoccus sp. Ellin185
GCAGCGGCGCTCGCGTCGCCGGCGCGCTCGTCGTCAGAGCCGCCGTCGGGCATCTCTCGCGTCTGATCGACGCCCGCCGGGGCGCCGTCGATCGTGTCGATGTCGTAGATCTGCTGCTCACCGCGACGGCGGTTGAGCGGGTTGCGTGATGTGCCACGGCCCTTGCCGCGCGGTCCCTTGCCGACGACCTCGGCGGCCTGCTCGTAGGGCTCATCGCCGCGCCGGGCGTCGTCACCCGCGCCGCGACGCGAGCCGCCCCGCGCGCGGTTGCCGATGTCGGCGCCGTGCAGGTCGTCGGCGACGGCGTCACGCTGAAGCAGCTCGCCCTCGTCGTCGCGTTCATCGAGGGGGTGGCCGAAGATCTGCGCCTCGACCTCGCGGATGCGCTGCGGGATGCGATTGACGGGCGTGCGCGTCAGCACGAGGAAACCGAAGAACGACACGAGCGCGAGGATGATGCCCGCGCCCCACACCGTGAGCGCGGCAGACAGCGGCCCTCCCGTGATGACGCCGAGGATGCCGCCTGCGCCGCGCACCGCGGTCGAATCCCCTGTCGACGGACGCCCGCCGACGAGGTGGGCGATCCCCGTCGAGCCGAGCGCGAGGATCGTCAGCCCGATCGTCATGCGGTTGGTCGGCTGGTGCCCCCGCGGGTGGCGGAACATGTGGATGGCCATGCCGGTGAGGACGACGGGCAGGACGTAGGCGATGACGCCGAACGTGCCGGCCGCGACGGCGTGGACGACGTCCCCGAACATGCCGGGCAGCCCCCACCACTCCCGCGCAGCGACGACGATGCCGAGGGCGAGGAGGGCGAAACCGAGCCCGTCGCGACGGTGTTCGGGTTCGAGGTCAGAAGCGGCGGCGCCGACGCGGCGGACGGTGCCGCCGGCGACGTGCGAAACACCCATCCACGCGCCACGAGCAGCGCGACCGGACGCGGAGGGACGCGCTTCAGCAGCCCCTCGCGACGAGCCGGTCTTGCGCGCGGGTGCATTCTTCGTCGTGCCGCCCGAACGTGGTGCGCTCGACTTCGGCGGGGTCGTGCGGGCGCGCGTCGTCGAGGCCGCAGATGCGCCGGCCGGGCGCGAGCTCTTGGCGCGCGGCTGCGAAGAGGCCTTCTTCGCGACGAGGACGCTGTCGTTCGCTGGTCTGTTTCGGGTCGCCACCCCGCAAGGCTAGTGGGGGTTCCGGCCGTTTTCGCGGACCCACGCCGTGACACGGGTCCAATGGTGACGGCGGGTCGGCTCGACACCTTCGAATCCGCGTCCCGACGCGCTGGCGCGTTGACGCGCTCGCATCCGACAGCGCCCTGACCCGTGTCGGAGGCGCCGCCAGCTGCCCGGGGGACCACGGGCATCCCCACCGCGAGACGCCGACTCTTGCGCGCGGCGCTCGCCATCCGCGATCCCACAGGTGATCTCACGATGCGAACCTCTGGCCGCACGTCGGTGGACGCGGCGGAGGGCCGGGTGCGAGCGTTCACGTAGGTCATGAGTTCCAGCGCACAGCCCCGGCTTGCTGGACGGCAACCCTCCACCGCGGTGGGGTGCTCCGGGTGACGACCTGGCCGCCACCAGCACCGGTGTCGGCAAGCGCGGGCCGAGCCATCTGGCGACGGCGAGGCCCCTGATTCGAGGAGCCTCGATGCCCCGTTCTGCCATTCTCTCGATCCTTGACTCCGACGCGCGCCGCCACGCTGCGAGCCACACGACCCGCCCCGCTCACGCCGTAACCCCCGGGACTCCCGTCGCGGACCCCGAGCGTCACCACACCCAGCCCGCGCACCCCGGCGGGTCCCGTCGCGAGACGCCCACGGCTACCTATCATCGCGCGGACGCGCCGCAGCAGGCCAATGCCGCCCTGGCCACGATCGGCGCCGATCTCGGCGTCGCGACGCTCGACGGGCGCGTCGTCGAGCACGCGAACTTCGACCACGGCGCGACGGCTCCCGCGCTGCAGGCCGCCGCGCGGGCCGTCGACACGACCCTGCGCACGTACGGTTCGGTGCATCGCGGTGCGGGACGGGCGTCGCAGCTGACGACCCGGTGGTACGAGGAGGCTCGGCAGGAGGTCGCCGCGTTCGTCGGCGCGCGCGAGGACGACGTCACCGTCTTCACGCGCAACACCTCGGACGCGCTCAACCTGTTGGCCCACTGTCTGCCGCAACAGACGCAGGTCTTCGTGTTCCGCTCGATGCACCACGCGGCGCTGCTGCCGTGGGCGGACGAGCGGACGACGCGGCTGCCGATCCCTCACTCTCACGCCGAGGCTGAGGGCTACCTCGACGTCGCTCTGGCGGAATTCCGCGCCCACAACGATGCTCCCGTGTTGGTCCTCATCACCGGCGCCTGCAACGTGACGGGCGAGGTGTGGCCCATCGAGCGCCTCGCCGCCGTCGCCCGCCGGCATGAGGCGCGGACGGCTCTCGACGCCGCGCAGCTCGCCCCGCACCGCCGCGTCGACATCGACGCCTGGGGCATCGACTACGTCGCTCTGTCCGGCCACAAGGCCTACGCGCCGTACGGTTCAGGAGCCCTCGTCGGGCGCCGCGACTGGCTCGACACCGCCCCTCCGTACTTCCGCGCCGGCGGCGCGAGCCACCGCGTCAGCGGAGATGCGTCAGGCGCCGGCGACGTCGCCTGGGCGCCCGCGCCCGCACGCCACGAGGGCGGCACCCCGAACGCGGTCGGGGCCATCGCGCTCGCGGCCGCAGCCTCGACGCTGTCCGCGCAGCGCGGCGAAGCCGAGGCGCGCGAGGAGAAGATCCACGCCATCGTCCGCGACGGTCTCGCCTCGATCGACGGCGTGAGGATCGTCGAACTCTTCGACGAGCAGAATGCCGCGGACGCTCACCTCGACGATGGCGCGCCAAGGCGGAATGCGAGCGACAACGTCGGCGTCACGACGTTCACCGTCGCCGGGTACGACCCGACGCTCGTCGCTCAGGTGCTCGCAGACGAGCACGGCATCGCTGTGCGCGACGGGCGATTCTGCGCTCACCTGCTCTGCGACGCGCGCCTCGGCGAGGGCGCGACGGCAGTGCGCGCCTCGATCGGTCTCGCAACGACGACAGAGCACGCACGACGCCTCGTCGACGCCGTGCGTGCTCTCGTCACCCATGGGCCCGCCTTCGACTACACCCACACCCCGGGCCTCGGGTGGAGCCCCGTCACCGACCGACGAGACCTCTCAGAGCCCCGCCCCTGGTGAGGAGAACGAGTGGCGGTGGGCCCCAGCGAGGGGCTCACCGCCGCATTTCGTCAGATACGGGATGCCGACGCGGTGGCTCCTGTCGAAGGGTCCGCTCGCGCGCTGATGCGAGTTTTTGACCACGCTCAATAGCAAACCTCGAAGTCTATTTCGAATCCGGTTGCACCCCAACGGATGAAGGGTGCGACGCGTCACAGGGTCGCACCCTTCATTCATCCGAGATGGACAGTCAGAGGCGATCTCAGCCGCCTCGCACAACCCCCTGACATACCCCCCGAGGTCTCAGGCGTCGATGACCACCGGGATGATCATCGGTCGGCGGCGCAGCTTACCGCCGACGAAACCGCCGACTGCGCGGCGGATGACCTGCTGCAGTTGGCGACTGTCCTTGACACCCTTGTTGCGCGCCTCGAGCAGCGCCTGCTCGATCTTCGGCCGGACGCGGTCGAACACCTCGTCGCCCTCGGCGAAGCCGCGCGTGCGGATGTCGGGGCCGGCGAGGATCGCGCCCGTCTTCGCGTCGCGCACGACGATGACGGTGACGAAGCCCTCGTCACGCAGGATGCGACGGTCCTTGAGCATGTCCTCGTCGGTCGTACCGACGAGCGAACCGTCGACGTAGACGTACCCGACCGGCACCGCGCCCGTGATGGCAGCCTTGCCGTTGACGAGGTCGACGACGACGCCGTTCTCCGCGAGCAGCACCTGGTCGCTCGGCACACCCGTCGCGGCGGCGAGCTTGCCGTTGGCGACGAGGTGACGCCACTCGCCGTGGATCGGCATGACGTTCTTCGGCTTGACGACGTTGTAGCAGTACAGCAGCTCGCCGGCGGAGGCGTGGCCCGAGACGTGCACCATCGCGTTGCCCTTGTGCACGACATTGGCGCCGAGACGCATGAGGCCGTTGATGAGGCCGTAGACGGCGTTCTCGTTGCCCGGGATGAGCGAGCTCGCCATGAGGATGGTGTCGCCCTCCCCCACGTCGATACGGTGGTCGCGGTTCGCCATGCGCGCGAGCGCCGCCATCGGCTCACCCTGCGAGCCGGTGCAGATGAGCACCTGCTTGTCCTCGGGCATCTGCTCGAGCTTCTTGATGTCGACGAGCACGTTGTCGGGCACCTTCAGGTAGCCGAGGTCGGCGGCGATCGTCATGTTGCGCACCATCGAGCGCCCGACCATCGCGACCTTGCGCCCGTGGGCCTCGGCGGCGTCGAGCACCTGCTGCACGCGGTGCACGTGCGAGGAGAAGCAGGCGACGATGATGCGTCGCTCCGCCTTCTCGAAGACGCGCTCGATCGCGGGCGTGATGTCCTTCTCCGGCGTCGTGAAGCCGGGCACCTCGGCGTTCGTCGAGTCGGTGAGGAACAGGTCGACGCCCTCCTCACCGAGCCGCGCGAACGCGCGCAGGTCGGTGATGCGGCCGTCGAGCGGAAGCTGGTCCATCTTGAAGTCGCCGGTGCACAGCAGGTTGCCTGCGGGCGTGCGGACGAAGACGGCGAGCGCGTCGGGGATCGAGTGGTTGACGGCGACGAACTCGCAGTCGAACGGGCCGATCTTCTCGAGCTGGCCCTCCTTCACCGCCATCGTGTACGGGCGGATGCGGTGCTCCTTGAGCTTCGCCTCGATGAGCGCGAGCGTCAGCGTCGAGCCGATGAGCGGGATGTCGTTCTTCATGCGCAGCAGGTACGGCACCGCGCCGATGTGGTCCTCGTGACCGTGCGTCAAAACGATGGCCTCGATGTCGTCGAGGCGATCCTTGAGGTAGTCGAAGTCGGGCAGGATGAGATCGACGCCCGGGTGATCCTCGGGGAAGAGGACACCACAGTCGATGATGAGCAGGCGTCCGCCGTACTCGACGACCGTCATGTTGCGGCCGACCTCGCCGAGACCGCCGAGCGCGATGACGCGCGCACCGTTCTTCGCCAGCGCGGGCGGCGGGCCGAGTTCGAGCGAACTCTCCATCACAGCAGCCCCGCCTTCGTCAGGCCGTCACGCAGGACGGCGTACATCGCCTCGTCCGCGGGCAGCAGCGGCAGGCGGATGGCGTCGGAGTCGATGACGCCCTGCTCCTTGAGGGCGGCCTTCACCATGATGGCGCCCTGGGAGGTGTTCATCAGCGCGTCGATCGCGGGGATGAGCTTGGTGTGGATGGCGCGCGCCGTCGCGAGGTCGCCCGCGTCGACAGCGTCGATCATCGCGCGGAACTCGTTGCCGGCCACGTGGCCGACGACGGAGACGACGCCGACGGCGCCGAGCGCGAGCCACGCGAGGTTGACGACGTCGTCGCCCGAGTACCACAGCAGGTCGGTCTCGTCCATGAGCTTCGTCGCCTCGAAGAAGTCGCCCTTGGCATCCTTGACCGCGCGCACCTGGTCGATCGTCGCGAGCTGACGGATCGTGTCGCTCGCGAGCGCCGTCCCCGAGCGCCCGGGGATGTCGTAGGCCATGGCCGGCAGGTCGGTGGCGCCGACGACGGCCTTGAAGTGCTCGACGATGCCCGCCTGCGTCGGCTTGTTGTAGTACGGCGTGACGACGAGGACGGCGTCCGCCCCAGCGTCCGCGAGTGCCTTGGCGGCGCGTACCGAGTGCGCGGTGTCGTTCGTACCGACCCCGGCGGTGATCGCTGTGCGGCCCTTGACGGCGTCGGCGACGGCGCGCACCGTCTCGATGTTCTCCTCGTCGGTCGTCGTCGCCGACTCCCCCGTCGTGCCGTTGACGACGAGGCCGTCGTGCCCGTTCGCGACGAGGTGTTCGGCGAGCTTCTTCACTCCGTCGTAGTCGATCGAGCGGTCCGGTTTCATGGGCGTCACCATGGCCGTGACCATGCGCCCGAAAGGTGTCGTCGTCGTCATGCGCCCAGGTTAGTGCACGAGCGTCCACGTGTGCGGACGCCCGCCGCGCGCGGCGTCGCCACCACCAACTCGCCACCACGAAGCGGACGCCGCAGGCGCGTTGTCACCGGCGCGTCCTACAGTGAGGCGCGTGGAGCAATATCACGCACTGCTGAGGCGCATTCTCGACGAGGGCACCCGCAAGGACGACCGCACGGGCACGGGGACGCTCAGCGTCTTCGGTCATCAGATGCGCTTCGACCTGTCCCAGGGGTTTCCCGTTCTCACGACGAAGAAGCTGCACCTGCGCTCGATCTTCGGCGAACTGCTGTGGTTCCTGCGCGGCGACACGAACGTCGCATGGCTGCACGAGCGCAAGATCTCGATCTGGGACGAATGGGCCGACCCCGACGGTGACCTCGGGCCGATCTACGGCCACCAGTGGCGCTCGTGGCCGACGCCGAACGGCGAGACGATCGACCAGATCGCGCGCGTCGTCGAGTCGGTTCGCACGAACCCTGACAGCCGTCGTCACATCGTCTCGGCGTGGAACGTCGCCGACGTCGACGACATGGCGCTGCCGCCGTGCCACACGATGTTCCAGTTCTACGTCGCCGACGGAAAGCTGTCGTGCCAGCTCTACCAGCGCAGTGGTGACGTCTTCCTCGGCGTCCCGTTCAACATCGCCTCGTATGCCCTCCTGACCCACATGGTCGCGCAGGTCACGGGCCTCGCGGTGGGCGACTTCGTCCACACGCTCGGCGATGCGCACCTCTACGTCAATCACCTCGACCAGGCGCGCCTCCAGCTGACACGTACGCCGAAGACGCTGCCGACGCTCGTGCTCAACCCCGACGTGACGGCGCTCGACGCGTTCGAGCTCGATGACATCCGCCTCGACGGTTATGAGGCCGACCCCGCGATCAAGGCCCAGGTGGCGGTATGAGCGATGCGCCCCAGCTGACGAGCATCGCCGCCGTCGCCGAGAACGGCGTCATCGGCACGGGCGGCGACATGGCGTGGAACATCCCCGCCGACTTCGCACACTTCAAGGCGACGACGATGGCTCACCCCATGATCATGGGGCGCACGACGTTCGCGACGATGGGCACCCTGCCCGGGCGCCGCTCGATCGTCGTGACGCACGATCCCGAGTTCGCCCCCGCACAGCCGGCGCGTGACGACACGTCCGTCACCGTCGTTCACTCTGTCGACGAAGCCCTCGAACAGGTCGCCGGCCAGGACGCGTTCGTCGTCGGCGGCGCGCAGATCTACGCCGCGACGATGGACCACGTCACCCGTCTGCTCATCAGCGAGATCCCCCTCGCGCCTGAGGGCGACGCCCACTTCCCCACGATCGACCCGACCGTGTGGGTCGAGACGCAGCGCGCACCGCGCGACGGGTTCACGCTCGTCATGTACGAACGCCGCACCTCGTGAGCGACGCCCGGCACGAGACGTCGGGAGGTGACGCGCGCGTCGACGTCCGTCATCACCGGACGGCGCACACCCCTGGCGACCACTCCGACCACGACCATCCCGACGCCCTCCACGAGGATGCCGCGGCCGTCAAGAAGGACTCGGTCTCCCTCGCGATCGCGACGGGCGTGTACGGCGTCAGCTTCGGCGCGCTCGCCATCGCTGCGGGCCTCACGACCTGGCAGACGATGGCGCTGTCGCTGCTGTTGTTCTCCGGCGGTTCGCAGTTCGCCGTCGTCGGGGTGCTCGGTGGCGGTGGGTCGGGAGCGTCGGCCGTCGCGACGTCGTCACTGCTCGGCGTGCGCAACGGCATCTATGGTCTGCAGATCAACCAGTTCCTGCGCCCGCGCGGGCTGCGACGCCTCCTCGCCGCGCAGGTGACGATCGACGAGTCGGCCGCCATGTCGGTCGGGCGCCCCACCGAACAGTTGTCACGCACCGGATTCTGGTGGACGGGCCTGGGCGTCTACGTCATGTGGAACACGATGACGTTCGTCGGCACAGTCGCCGGCAACGCGATGGGCGACCCGAAGAAGTACGGCCTCGACGCCGCCGCCGTCGGCGCCTTCATGGCGCTGCTGTGGCCGCGCCTCGGCACGCTGCAGGGCAAGGTGACGGCGGCGCTCGCCGCGTGCATCGCGCTCGGGTTGTCGCCGCTCACGCAGGCCGGCGTGCCCGTTCTCGCGACGGTCGTCGCGGCCGTCGTCGTCGGCTGGTGGTACTCGACACGGCACGATTCCCCCTCGGCCGACTGCGAGTCGAGCGCCGACGTTCCCGGCGTCGAGACGTCTCGCGCCGATGCGCCCGGTGACGGCGCGACGCGCGGTGGCCCGTCCGACGCCGGCCGGATCGGATCGACGACATGAGCACATGGACGACGGTTCTGCTCGCGAGCGCGTTGTCGTTCGTGCTCAAGTTCATCGGCTATCTCGTGCCGCCGCGCTACCTCGAGGGCAAGCGGACGTCCAACATCGTCGCGCTGCTACCGGTGGCGTTGCTCACCGGCCTCGTGTGTGTCCAGGCGTTCGTCGGCGACGGCGGCCGGGTCGTCATCGACGCGCGCGCAGCGGCGGCCGTCGCAGCGATCATCGCCCTGGTTCTGCGCGCGCCATTCATCGTCGTCGTCATCGTCGTGGCCGCGACGGCCGCGATCATCCGGTTGTTCTGAGCCGACGCTCCTGGATTCATGTCTCGCTCCCTCTGGGGAGTGAGACCTCAGGACGAGCTTTCGAGGGGATCGATGAGGCGCGGCCCGCCGACCCCGACGAAATCGTTCGCGTTGCGCGTGGCGAGTGCAGAGCCGGCGGCCAGAGCGATACCGGCGATCTGGGCATCCACCGTTCCCATGACCCGCCCGACCGACGTGCCACTCGCGAGAACGTGGGCGGTCGCGTGCGCTCACGCAGCGTCTGCAAGAAATTCTTCTCCGGCACGTGGGTCGCTGCCGCGAGAATCGCCCGCACCTCGGCCTCGACGGAACGTCCAGGCTCCGCAGCCTGACGGCGCAGGCGCTCGTGGACGACCTCATCGACATCTGGCATCCTCAGAGTGGCCAAGACGAGCACCTCCTCGGCAGCAAAGCGAGCAAGGAGGTGCTCGTCAGCCCATGGCGAGACTCAGGCGGCTTGGGGCTGCACCTGCCGCTGCACGAGCTGCGTGACGTTCTGGGGCTTCCGCTCGAGCTTCGCGGCGTACTCGTTCGGCAGCGACAGGCGGATGATCGCCCACCAGGCCGACGCGATCTGCTTCGGCAGCGGCCCCGTCACGTAGGACAACCCGTAGCGGCGAGCGATGTCCTGCACCTGCTCGCTGATCTCCGCGTACCGGTTGCTCGGCAGGTCGGGGAACATGTGGTGCTCGATCTGGTAGCTCAGGTTGCCCGTCGCGATGTGCATGGCCCGCGAACCGCTGATGTTCGCCGAACCGAGCATCTGGCGCAGGTACCAGTCGCCGCGCGTCTCCCCGACGATCGACTTCTTCGTGAACGTCTCGACACCACTCGGGAAGTGCCCGCACATGATGACCGAGTGTGTCCAGAGGTTGCGCGTGAGGTTCGCGATGAAGTTCGCCTTGATCGTCTGCTTGCCCGACCCCGTCAGCGCCGAGAGCAGCGGGTGCGCAATGTAGTCCTTCGTCACCTGCTCACGGATCTTGTGCAGCACCTTGCGACCGTCGCGGGCGAATACGTCCTTGTCCTTGCGCCCCTTGAGGTACTTGCCGATCTCCAGGTCGTACGCGGCGATGCCGTACTCGAAGAAGCACGCGTTGATGAAGTTCCACATCGGCTGTGCGAGGTAGAACGGCACCCACTTCTGATCCTCGTCGACGCGCATGATGCCGAACCCGAGGTCGTTGTCGCGCCCGATGACGTTCGTGTACGTGTGGTGCAGCTCGTTGTGGCTGTGCTTCCACAGGTCGGCGGGCGAGGCGTTGTCCCACTCCCACGTGCTCGAGTGGATCTTCGGGTCGCGCATCCAATCCCACTGGCCGTGCATGACGTTGTGGCCGATCTCCATGTTCTCTAGGATCTTCGCCACGGCGAGCCCCGCCGTCCCGATGACGAACGCCGGCTTCTTCTTCGAGAACAACAACAGTGCCCGCGACCCCATCTCGAGGCCACGCTGCACCTGGATGACACGACGGATGTACGCCGCGTCCTTCTCGCCCCGGCTCTCGACCACCCGTGCACGCACCGCGTCGAGCTCCTCACCGAGACGCTCGACGTCGGCGCGGCTCAGGTGAGCGATCGGGTTGTGGTCCTTCTTCTGCAGTGCGGTCATGCGACAACCATCCTTCTTCGTCGTTCTCGTCGTGCGGTTCGTCATGGTCGTGGTTCGTCGTGGTCGTGGTTCGTCGTGGTCGTGGTTCGTCGTGAGGCGCCCCGAGCCGATCTCGCGCCCGGCCGGCGCCCTGCACAGGCGTCGAGTTCAGCGTCCGATCGTGCAGTCCCCGGCGGCGGAGGAGATGCAGGTCTGCACCATGACGCCGTCGCCGTCAGTGCCGCTCGCCACCTCACCGGTGCGCATGTCGCGCACCGCGCCGGAACGCAGCGGCAGCACGCAGCCGTAACAGATGCCCATGCGGCACCCGCTCGGCACGAGGATGTCGGCGGCCTCGGCCGCGTCGAGGATCGACGTCTCGCCGCTGACGGCGACCTCCCGCGTCGTCGTGCCCATGACGATGGTCGCGGTGCCGCCCTCCCCCGGTTCGGCGAGCTCGACGACGAAGTTCTCGGTGTGCAGCTTGTCCTCGACGCCATTGAGTTCGGCGAACTCGCGCAGCATCCGCAGCATCCCGGCGGGGCCGCACGCGTACACCTCACGATCGCGCCAGTCGGGTACGAGATGGTCGAGCTCGGCCGGTTCGAGCCGGCCCTCGAGGCGTGTGTGGCGCTCGACGAGGGTGATGGCGCCACGCTCGTGCAGCCCGCGCAGCTCGTCGGCGAAGATGACGTCCTCGGGGTGGCCGGCCGAGTGCACGACGACGATGTCGTGCGTGCGTTCGCCGTCGGAACGCTCGCCCTCGGCGGCGAGACGGTGGCGCAGCATGCCCATGACGGGGGTGATGCCGGAGCCGCCGGTGACGTACAGCGTCGGCTCGACACCTCCCGTCCAGACGAACTCGCCGCTCGCCTGTTCGAGGTGCACGATCTGGCCGGAGCGCAACGACTCGTGCAGGTGGGAGCTGACGAGCCCGCCGGAGAGCGACTTGACGGTGATCGTGATGCGCCCGTCGTCGCGCGGCCCCGACGTCACCGAGTACGCGCGCCACAGGCGCACCCCGTCGACGTCGACGCCGACGCGGATGAACTGCCCCGGCACGTGCCCTGCCCAACCGAGGCCCGGCTGCAGCGTGACGGTCGCGGCGTCCGCCGTCTCGGGGTGCACGTCGACGACGCGGGCGCGCAGGTAGCGGGGGCTGCGCAACGGGTCGACGAGGTCGAGGTAGTCGTCGGGCAGCAGCGGCGTCGTCAGGGTGCGCACGGCGTTCCAGGCGAGATGCTTCAGGCGGGCGGAGGCCCGCCGCTCGTCCGACGAGCGGGCCATCGTGGTTGATGAGGAGACAGCGTGCGGCATGCGACCAGCGTATTTGGCGCGCAGGAGATAATTCTTGACTGCGATCTCACATGATCTTTTCGGGATTTGTTCGTAGAGTGTGAACATGTCGACTCTGCGGCAAGACACCATTGCCACCCTGCGAAAGCACCTGCCGAACACGGCCAGCGGGTGCGTCGAGGCCATCATCCGAGAGGTACCCGGCTACGACCGCGAGTTCGGCGACACACTGCGCGCGAACATCGAGGCGGCCGTCGCGATGGCCCTCGCGGCCTTCCTCGACACCCTCGGTGACGACGGCGACACGACGTCTGCCACGGCCATGCGCACCGGCGCCTACCGCCTCGGCCAGGGCGAGGCGGAGACGGGGCGCTCGAGCGACGCGCTGCTCACGGCCTACCGCGTCGGCGCCCGCGAGGCGTGGACGCACTTCGCCGAACGCGCCGTCGCGCAGGGCGAGTCGGCCGCAAGCATCGCGAGCCTCGCTGCGGGCACGTTCGCGTTCATCGACGAGTTGTCCGTCGAGAGCCTCGCCGGCCACACCGCGGCCATGACGGCCCGCACCCGTGAGCTCGCGCGCCGACGCGACCAGCTGGCGGCGGCATTCGTCGCGGGCGACCAGCCCGACACGCTCGAGCATCTCGCCGAACGGGCTCACTGGAACCCGCCGCGCACCCTCACGGCGCTGGCACTGACGGGCGACGCCCCGGTGGCCGTCGCGAGCGCCGTCGGTGAGAAGGCCCTGTGGTCGCGCACCCCGGACGGCTCGCCGCTCGTCCTCGTGCCCGACCTCCCACCCGGCAACCGCGCGCGCGTCCTCGCTGCCTGCGCTACGACCACAGCAGCCCTCGGGCCGACGCTCGCCTGGAGCCGCGCCGCCGAATCGGTGACGCGCGCCCGACGCGCGCTGCGATTCGCCCGGGTGAGTGAACCGGCGGACGCCGACACGCTGCTGCCCGAACTGATCCTCGACGCCGACCCGCTCGTCGCGCAGATGCTGCGCGAGCGCGCCCTGGCGCCGCTCGCCGACGTCTCGGAGGCCAAGCGGGCCGTGCTCGCCGAGACGCTGCTCGCCTGGCTGCTGCACCACGGACGCCGCGAGGAGGTCGCCGAGGCCCTCCACGTCCACCCCCAGACGGTGCGCTACCGCCTGGGCACCCTGCGCGAACACTACGGTGACACGCTCACCGACGCCCGCACCGGCCTGGAGCTGACGCTCGGGCTGATCGCCGACCGATCGAGGACCCCGCAGTGAACACCCCCGCAACCGACCGTCCGCAACCCGCAGCAGCCGAACCGACGAACGCCGACAACACGAACCCCGACGCCATGACCCTCGACCCGATGATCCATGAACCCACACGGTCGGCTCTGCCTGACGGGCACGGCGAGTCCACTGGGCACGGCGAACATGGTGAGCACCCCGCGGGCGAGGCCCTGGCGGTGGCGATGAAACCCCTGCTGCGCGGGTGGCTGCACCTCGTCCTCGCGCCCCTGTGCCTCATCGGTTGTCTCGTGCTCGCCCTGCTCGCCGACACGACCCCGGCGCGCGTCGGGGCGCTCGTCCTCGGTGCTACGGCGACGATGCTGTTCGGCACGTCGGCGCTGTATCACCGCCGATACTGGAGCCCGCGCGCCGACACGATCCTGCGCCGCCTCGACCACTCGAACATCTACCTCATCATCGCCGGCACGTACACGCCGTTCGCGCTGACGCTGCTCGAGGGCCGGCAGCGGGTGAGTCTGCTCGTCCTCGTGTGGGTCGGCGCGCTGCTCGGCGTCGCTTTCCGCACGTTCTGGGTGCATGCGCCGCGTTGGCTCTACACGCCGATCTACGTCGCGCTCGGCTGGGTCGCGATCTTCTACGCCGGGCCGTTGCACGCCGCGGGCGGCACGCTCGTCATGACGCTCATTGCCACCGGCGGCATCCTCTACACGCTCGGGGCCGTCGCCTACGGCTTCAAGCGCCCTGATCCGTGGCCGCGCGTGTTCGGCTTCCACGAGATCTTCCACGCCTGCACCGTCGCCGCGTTCATCGCCCACTTCATCGCGGCGGCCATCGTCCTCACGCGCTGACGGCGGCCTCCCCGCGTGCGCTGCCCGCCTCGGCGTCGGCGCGGGCCACAGGATCGCCACCGTGGGCCTCGTCTCCGCCACGCAAGCACCGACCGGCGCAAGTCGTCCCGTCAGGCGGTGTCGCCGGCTGCCTGCGCGCCGTCCCCGAGGAGTTGCTCGCTCGCGCGTCGGATGTGCGCGTCGAGCAGATCGGCGGCGCGCGAGCCGTCGCCGTCCGCGAGCGCCGCGGCGATGGCCTCGTGCTCCTCGCGCAACCGCGCGCGCACAGCCGGCCAGTCGTCGACGCGGTTCATGCCGTGACGGATGGGGCTGCGCATGGATTCGCGGATGGCGACGGTGAGGTCGGTGGCGAGCGCGTTGCCCGCGGCCCGCGCGATGGCGACGTGGAAATCGGTGTCGCACGCGTTGAAGACATCGGGCGGCAGGTCGTCGTCACGCATCGCGGTGATCAGGTCGGCGAGGCGCGCATGGTCGGCGTCGGTCGCGTTGCGCGCGGCCAGCCGCGCCGACAGGCCCTCGAGGCTGCAGCGCACGTCGACGACGTCGAGGAGGCTGAACTGCGCGAGCGCCACGTGCATGCGCAAGAACCGGTTGAGCGCCTCCGTCGGCACGGCCGTGATGACGGTGCCGCCGGCCGCACCGGCTCCGACGCGCGAGTCGACGACCCCGATGGCATGCAGGGCGCGCACGCCCTCACGCACCACGGCGCGGCTGACGGCGAGTTGCGCGGCGAGGTCACGCTCGGCGGGCAGCACGTCGCCGACACGCAGACGGCCCGAGACGATGCCGTCCTCGACCCACTGCACGACACCCTCGTAGGCACGCCCCGATCGTGACGCGACCGGGTTGGCACCCGGCGCGGCAGCCGGAGTCTCGACCTGGGCGGGCGCCGCGTCCGACGCGGGAGTTGAATCCGACGCCGGCTGTCCCGGGCTCGACAGACCGGATTCCTCGGCTGCGGGCGGCGAGCCCGTTTGGGGCGAGGCGGGCGCGCAGGGGTGGGTCATGGGCGGGATGATACGCGGCCTCGACTTCTTGACCGTCGGGGGTCATGCTTCTAGAGTGAGACGCAGCACATTGGTCAGACCATTAAGGATGCCGTCGTGACGATCGCCCCCACCCGCCCACGCGTCGCGATCTTCGCGACCTGCTTCAACGACACGATGTTTCCCAAGGCGCCGATCGCGACGGTGAAGCTCCTGCGCCGCCTCGGGGTCGACGTCGAGTTCCCCACCGAGCAGACCTGCTGCGGCCAGATGTTCACCAACACCGGCTACGCGAACGACGCGAAGGGCCTCGTGCGCGGCTTCGTCGACACGTTCGACGCGTTCGACTACGTCGTCGCCCCCTCCGGCTCCTGCACCGGATCCGTCCGCGAGCAGCACGAGATGATCGCCGAGCGGGTCGGCGACCAGGGTCTCGCCCGCGAGGTCGACGCGCTTGCCCCGCGGGTGCTCGAACTGTCCGAGTTCCTCGTCGACGTGCTCGGCGTCACCGACGTCGGCGCCTACTTCCCGCACCGCATCACCTACCACCCCACCTGCCACAGCTTGCGCATGCTCGGCGTCGGCGACCGTCCGCTGCAGCTGCTGCGTGCGGTCGCCGGTACCGACCTGCGCGAGCTGCCCGCCGCCGAGCAGTGCTGCGGTTTCGGGGGCACGTTCAGCGTCAAGAACCCCGACGTCTCCGTCGCCATGGGAAACGACAAGGCGCGCCACGTCGTCGAGACGGGCGCGGAGTACGTCGTCGCCGGCGACAACTCGTGCCTCGCCCACATCGGCGGTCTGCTGCACCGCGGACGCACCGGCGTCAAGACCATCCACCTCGCCGAAGTGCTCGCCTCGACCGAACAGGACCCCGCATGAGCTGCCAGCCCCGCACCGCCGCCGACGCGGGTCTGCCCGTCGGCACGACGACCGCGACGTTCGTCGGGATGCCGGCCTTCCCGCACGAGGCGAAGCACGCCCTCGACGACGCCCAACTGCGCGCCAACCTGCGTCACGCGACCGGCACGATCCGCGCCAAGCGCGCCGAGGTCGTCGGCGAGGTCGACGACTGGCAGCAACTGCGCACGCGCGGCGCCGCCGTCAAGGACGACGTGCTCGCCGACCTCGACACGCTGCTCGTCACGCTCGAGGAGTCGCTGACGCGCGCCGGCGCGACGGTCCACTGGGCGCGTGACGCCGAGGAGGCCAACCGCATCGTCGTCGACCTCGTCAAGGCGACAGGCACGCAGGAAGTCGTCAAGGTCAAGTCGATGGCGACGCAGGAGATCGAGCTCAACGAGGCCCTCGAAGCCGCGGGCATCGACGCGTGGGAGACCGACCTCGCCGAGCTCATCGTCCAGCTCGGCCACGACCGCCCGTCGCACATCCTCGTGCCCGCGATCCACAAGAACCGCAGCGAGATCCGCGACATCTTCCGCACCGAGATGGGCGAGGTCGGCCGCCCGGCCCCCGAGAACCTGAGCGACGATCCCGCCGCGCTCGCCGACGCTGCCCGTCGTCACCTGCGCGAGAAGTTCCTGCGCGCCAAGGTCGGGATCTCGGGCGCCAACTTCGCCGTCGCGGAGACGGGCACGCTCGCCGTCGTCGAGTCCGAGGGCAACGGACGCATGTGCCTGACGCTGCCGGAGACGCTCATCTCCGTCGTCGGCATCGAGAAGGTGCTGCCGACGTGGGACGACCTCGCCGTCATGCTCGAACTGCTGCCACGTTCGTCGACCGGTGAGCGCATGAATCCCTACACGTCGATGTGGACGGGGTCGAGCGAGGCCGACGGCCCGCAGGACGTCCACGTCGTGCTCGTCGACAACGGCCGCACGCGCGTGTTGTCGGACACCGTCGGGCGCGAGGCGCTGCGCTGCATCCGCTGCTCGGCGTGCCTCAACGTCTGCCCCGTCTACGAACGCGTGGGCGGGCACGCCTACACGAGCGTCTACCCCGGACCGATCGGCGCCATCCTCACCCCGCAGATGCGCGGCCTCGACTCCGATCGCGACAAGGCGCTGCCCTTCGCGTCGTCACTGTGCGGCGCGTGCAGCGAGGTGTGCCCCGTCAAGATCGACTTTCCGAAGATCCTCGTCGAACTGCGCACGCAGGTCGTCGAGAAGAAGCGCGCCGCCTCGCGCGTCCCGAGCTTCGAGCGCACCGCCATCGCGGGCGCCGAATGGGCGCTCGCCTCCGGCAAGCGCATGGGGCGTCTGCAGACGCTCGCGACGGTGGCCGGCAAGGTCTTCAAGCGTGAGGACGTCTCCTACCTCGGCGCGATTCCCGGGCCCCTCGCGCCGTGGAGCGCAGCGCGTGACATCCCCGCTCCCCCGACCGAGACGTTCCGCGAGTGGTTCGCGCGCACCGACGGCGGCCGGCTCGACGAGAGCGGCCAGGCCGCAGCGGGGTCGCGTCCGAACCGCGCCGGAGTCGACGTCGAGGGCCACTACGGCACGAGCGCCCGCGACGCCGGGCTCCCCCACCCCACCAGCGACAGCGAGGACGAGGCATGAGCAGCGCACGCGAGGAGATCCTGCAGCGCATCCGGACGGCCAACGCGAACGCCGGGGTGACGAGCACGTCGTCGCAGCGGGCCGATTCGGCGACGACGCAGCGGGATTCGTCGTCGGGCAGCGCCGGCGCCCAGGCGACGTCACTTGATGCGGACGGTTCGCGCGCTGCGGCCGACGCCACCCCCGCGGCGGGGTCGCCCGACCTCGTCGACCTGTTCGTCGAGCGCACCGAGGACTACAAGGCGGTCGTCGAACGTGCCTCGGCAGCTGACGCCGGCGCGCGTGTCGCCGCGGCGCTCGAGGGCGCGAACGGCGTCCTGCTGCCGGCCGGGCTGCCCGAGGCAGTCGTCGGCGCGGTCGATGCGTCGATGGCGCGCGAAGACCCGGGCACGCCCGACGGTCTCGACGCCATCGAGGCGGTCGTCACGACGTGTGCCGCGGCCATCGCCGAGACGGGCACGATCGTCCTCGATCACACTGCGGGGCAGGGGCGTCGTGCGCTGACGCTCGTGCCCGATCTGCACGTCTGTCTCGTGCGGGCCGACCAGATCCACGCGGACGTGCCGGCCGCCGTCGGCGCCCTGCGCGCGAGCGTCGAGGCGGGGCATCCGCTGACGTGGATCTCCGGTCCGAGCGCGACGAGCGACATCGAGCTCGATCGCGTCGAAGGGGTGCACGGCCCGCGGCGCCTGCACGTCATCGTCACGACTGACTGACCTCGACGGACGACGCCGCGTCTCGGGTGGAATCACCACTCGCGGCGTGGCTTTCGCGCGTCATGCGGCGTTTCGTTCGGACGTGGCGCACGCCTTCGAGCAGCGACGCGACCGCCATCGCGAGCCCCATGCCGGTGAGGATGCCCGCGAGGTGGTTGTCGCCGAACGCACGGCCGCCGATGTAGCCGATGAGGCAACCGTGCAGGGCCCACAGCAGCGTCGCGAGCAGGTCGTACGGCGTGAACTGCCGCAGGAGCGGGTAGCGTGCAGCGCCGAGCGACATCGTGCCGACGCTGCGTCCGCCCGGGATGAAGCGCACGACGAGCAACGCCCACGACCCTCGTTCGTGCAGCACGCGCGAGACCTTCTCGAACGTGCGAGCACGCCGCGAACCGTGCGCCCCGAGCGAGCGCGCACCGACGACCCGGCCGATGCCGTAGGAGAGGTGATCGCCCAGTGCCGCCCCCAGCGTGGCCACGAGCACGACGAGCACGAGCTGCGGCCCGTTCGGATCGGACGCGGCGTACACCCCGGCGAGGATGAGCGGGGCTTCGCTGGGAAAAACAGGCACGAACGCATCGAGCGTGCACAGGCCGAAGAGCGCCGGGTAGATCCACCACGACGTCATGAGGTGTTCGAGCGGCGCGAGCACGGCATCGAGCATTCCAGAACGCTAGCCGCGCGACGTGGCCCCGACCTGACGCCCAGGTGTCCGGCAGGCGACGCCAGCGCGACCGTCCGGGCCTTCGACGTTCACGCGGACGGACGCTGTCGGCGCACCGCCCGGGCGGACCTCAGGCCCAGACGGAGCATCCGAGCTCAGAGCCCGAGGAAGTTTTCCAGGCCCACCGTGAGCCCCGGGGTCGTGACGACGCCGCGCACGCCCGTCAGCACGCCCGGCATGAAGCTCACGCGCTCGAAGCTGTCGTGACGGATCGTCAGGGCCTCACCCTCGGCGCCGAACTGCACCTCCTGGTGCGCGACGCGCCCGCGCATGCGGATCGCGTGCACCGGGATGCCGTCGACGCGGGCGCCGCGCGCGCCGTCGGGGTCGGATTCCGTCGCGTCTGGCACCGGCCCCAGCCCCGCCTGCTCACGTGCCTCGGCGATGGCGCGCGCCGTGTGCGCGGCCGTGCCGGACGGCGCGTCGACCTTGTTCGGGTGGTGGATCTCGACGACCTCGACGCTCTCGTAGAACTTCGCCGCCTCGCGGGCGAACTTCATCATGAGCAGCGCACCGATCGAGAAGTTCGGCGCGATGAGCACACCGACGCCGGGCGCCGCGTCGAGCTGCGCCCGCAGCGTCGCGAGCTTCGCGTCGTCCCACCCCGTCGTGCCGACGACGACGCTGACGCCGCGCTCGATGCACTGCGCGACGTTCGTCGGGGACGAGGCGGGCACCGTCAGCTCGATCGCGACGTCGGCACCCCCGAGGTCGCCCAGGTCGTCCCCGGCGTCGAAGCCACCGACGAACGTCATGTCGTCCGCGGCCTCGACGGCCTTGACCGCCTCGCTGCCCATGCGCCCGGCGGCACCGATGACTGCAACCTTGATCGTCTCGCTCATGGACGCGACCCTATCGACGAAGGTGCGCCACGCGCGTCAGGATCCGAATGCCGAGTGGCTGCCACGTGTCGAGACGCTTCGACTCACCGTCACCCTCGATGCGGATGTCGCTGACGACCCGCGTGTGCGGGTGCTCGAGGTCGCCGTCGCGGATCTCGCCGGTCAGCCAGCGGAAGTCGAGACCGTCGCCCGTCACCTCGACGACTGCGAGGTTGTTGTCGAACCACGGCCCGTGCGTCGTGCGCCAGCGGAACGACGGCGTGCGCACGCTCGTGCGCTCGACGACGGCGCGCAGCGGGAACGCGAGGCCCTTGCCGATCATCGCCTGCAGCGCGCGCACGTGGCGCGGCAGCGGGTTACGGATCGGCGAGCAGACGGCCTGGAAGATGCGCGACGTCAGCTCCTCGCCGCCGTTGACCTCCGACAGGAACGAGTTGTGGATGTCGCCCGACAGGAACGTGATCGTCCTCGGCGCTCGGCCACGCTCACCACGCGCGACCTCGAACAGCATGTCGCTGACCTTGAAGAACGTGTCGCTGAACGCCGCCCAGTGCTCGAGGTCGACGACCTGACGCAGCTTCTCCCCCAAGAACGCCGCCGGACGGCCCCACGTCCCCTCGGCCGCGGCCTCGTCGAGCGCCTCGAGCATGTGCAGGCCCTCGGGCATGAAGAACGGCAGCGAGGTGCCGATGAACAGGTGCTCGACGTCGCCGCGCAACTCGTCATCGAGCCAGCGCAGTTCGTCCGCGTCGAGCATCGCGCGGTGATCGGGACGTAGGTCGCGCGCCGCCCGCGAGTCGACGACGATGAGCTTCGACTCGCCCAGATCACGGGTGTAGGAGAAGCGGTACGTCGTCGGGTCCTCGTCAACCCGCTCGGCAAACGCGTCGACGGCGGCGGTGATGTCGAGCTCGTCGTCCCCGGTGTGCGACGTGATGAGCTGCCACAGCTCGTCATCGGCGAGCGCCTCGGGCGAGAGGTTGCCACAGTGCTGATAGACCCAGTACGACCCGAGTGCGCCGACGATGCGCTCGTGCCACCAGGGCGTCGCGTTCATCTTCTCGTGCCACGTCTGCGACGTGTTCCAGTCGTCACGCACGTCGTGGTCGTCGAAGATCATCGCGCTCGGCAGCGTCGACAGCAGCCACCTCACCGCCGGTTCGCTGTAGGCGAGGCGGTACAGGTGCGCGTACTCGACGTAGTCCTTGAGCTCCTCGCCGGGCGGCGCGTCGAGCCCGCGGCGCGCCTCGATGTACTCCTGCATCGCCTCCGACGTCTCGTCGGCGTAGACCTGGTCGCCGAGCAGCACGACGAGGTCGGGCCACCGCTCGTCGTGAGGGTCGCGGGCGATCTCGTGCGCGACGGCGCGCAGCGAGTCGATGCCGTTCTTGCGGTTGCTCTTCGCATCGTGCGGTTCGCTCGTGCGGCAGCTGCCGAACGCCATCTTCGTGGGGCGTGAGTGCAGCAGCGTCTTGAAGAACGGGTCGGGGAACGGCGAGTCCGCCAGGGGCCACGCCTGTTCGCCGTTCACCTCGACGCGGTAGCCGTACGTCTGCCCCGGCTCGAGACCGTCCAGGATCACGAGGGCGTAGTGATGCCCGTGTGCGCCGAACGTGCGCGCGCTCCAGCGCCCACCGTCGGTGATGACGGCGACCTCCCCGGCGTCGCGGGTCTCGACCCACATCGACGCTTCGCATTCGCTGGTGTAGCGCACCATCGGCCCCAGGACGATCGGCTCGTCGCTGGTCTGCATCACCGTGTCATTCTTGTTCGTCACCATGGTCTGCTCCCCCATCATTCGCTCCCGTCCGCGCTGCTGCGATCCTCGTTCTCGGCGTTCAGGCCCCACATGCCGCTCGGGCGCATCGGGTGGCGAGTCTGCAACCAGTCGTCGTGAGCCCGCACCGCATCCTTCCACCGCACGTCGAGATCCGAGGGCTGATCGGCGAGACCGTCGCCGTCCTTGTCGAAGACGACGTCGATGGATTCGTAGTTCTTGAACCGTTGCATCTGCGCCTGCCCCGCGTACGCCTGCTGGTCGGCGAGCGTCAGCTCGACGTCGTCGGTGAACTGTGTCATGAGGGAACGCGGGTACAGATGCTTGTGCAGCACGACGTTGATCTCGGTGCCGATGACGAACGACAACGACATGAGGTAACTGGCGAGCAGCAGCGTCAGGATGCCGCCATAGGTGCCGTACGTGCCTGTCGAACGGGCCCCGAAGATGTTCGTGAAGGTCGTGCTGTTCGCGACGAAGAACTGCCAGGCGAAACTGATGAAGAACGCGCCCGGCGCGAGACGCCCCCAGCCCTCTCCGCGCGCGTTCGTCATCTTCATGAGCAGCAGGAAGATGCCCGTGCCGAACACGACGTTGAGCAACCACGCCCAGCTCTGCAACGGCTTCCACAGCGTCGGCAGGATGCCGATGGCGATGAGCGCCGCCCCGAGGAACATGATGATGGCGCCACTGCGCACGCGCATGAGGATCGGGTTCGGGCGGCTGTTGCGCGGCACCGCCCAGCAGTGGTTGCTCGTGTGCTGGATCGCCTGCGCCACACCGAGGCCACCGTAGAGCGCCACGATCGCGCCGATGACGATGGCCGACACGCTGCCCGTCAGCGACTCGATCGACGCGGAGTGCAGCGACGGCCCGAGCACCGGGATCTGCGCGAGCACCGAGTCGAGGATCTGCTGACGCAGCCGGTCGTCACCGTCGATGACGAAGCCGAGAACCGACTGCAGCAACAGCAGGAGCGGAAAGATCGACAGGAACCCGTAGTACGTGATCAGCGCCGCGAGGTAGGCGCCCTGGTCGTCGACGAACTTGTAGATGACACCGATCGGGTAGCCCAGCGCCGGATGTCGACGCTGGAACCCGTCGGCACGCTCCACTGAGTTCACCTGCGAATCATCCCATGCGCCCCACACGGGTGAGATGACGAACCCGCCCCCGAGCCGCGGGTCGCGGATCGGGGGCGGGTTCGTCGGACGGAGCAGCTCACCTCAACGGTGGGCGCGCTCCCTCACGTGAGCGGCTCAGGCGTCCTCGGACGTCGCGGATGCCGCCTGGTCGTCGTCACCGGCGTCGACGAGCTGGTCGGACGCGGCGTCACCACGGCCCTCGGCAGCGTCGTTGCCGCGGCCACGGCCACGGCCGCCACGACGACGCTGACGCGGCTTGCGCTCGCCGTCCTCATCGCTCGCGTGACCGGAGTCCATGTGGCCCGCAGCGTCGGCGATCTTCGCGGCGGCGTCAGCGCTGTCGGCGTCGACGTCGGCCGGAGCGGCCGGCGTCGTCTCGTTCGGCGCCTCGGGCGCGTCGTCGGCCTTGGCCTTCTCGACGACACCGAGCGACAGCTTGCCGCGCGGGTCGATCTCCTTGAGCTCGACCTGGACCTTCCGGCCGATCTTGAGGACGTCCTCGACGGCGTCGATGCGCTTGCCGCCGACGAGCTTGCGCACCTCGGAGATGTGCAGCAGGCCGTCCTTGCCCGGCAGGAGCGAGACGAACGCGCCGAACGTCGTCGTCTTGACGACGGTGCCGAGGAAGCGCTCGCCGACCTCCGGCATCTGCGGGTTCGCGATGGCGTTGACGGCGTTGCGCGCAGCCTCGGCGCTCGGGCCGTCCGTCGCACCGATGTAGACCGTGCCGTCGTCCTCGATCGACAGGTCGGCGCCGGTGTCCTCCTGGATCTGGTTGATCATCTTGCCCTTCGGGCCGATGACCTCACCGATCTTGTCGACGGGGATCTTGACGGCGAGCACGCGCGGAGCGAACGGCGACATCTCGTCGGGAGCGTCGATTGCCTCGTTCATGACGTCGAGGATGTGCAGACGCGCGTCGCGGGCCTGCGTCAGCGCGCCGGCGAGCACCTGCGCGGGGATGCCGTCGAGCTTCGTGTCGAGCTGGATGGCCGTGACGAACTCGCGGGTACCGGCGACCTTGAAGTCCATGTCGCCGAACGCGTCCTCGGCGCCGAGGATGTCGGTGAGCGCGGCGTACTGCGTCTCACCGTCGATCTCGGCGGAGACGAGACCCATCGCGATACCGGCGACGGGCGCGCGCAGCGGCACACCGGCGTTGAGCAGCGACAGCGTCGAGGCGCAGACCGAACCCATCGACGTCGAACCGTTCGAGCCGAGTGCCTCGGAGACCTGACGGATGGCGTACGGGAACTCCTCACGCGTCGGCAGCACCGGCATGAGCGCACGCTCGGCGAGCGCGCCGTGGCCGATCTCGCGACGCTTCGGCGAACCGACGCGACCCGTCTCACCCGTCGAGAACGGCGGGAAGTTGTAGTGGTGCATGTAACGCTTGCGCGTTCTCGGCGACAGCGAGTCGATCTGCTGCTCCATGCGCAGCATGTTGAGCGTCGTGACGCCCATGATCTGCGTCTCGCCGCGCTCGAAGATCGCGGAACCGTGCACGCGCGGCAGCACCTCGACCTCGGCCGAGAGCGCGCGGATGTCGGCGAGGCCACGGCCGTCGATGCGGACCTTGTCGCGCAGGATGCGCTCGCGCACGAGCTGCTTCTGCAGCGAGCGGAACGCGGCGGAGACCTCGGACTCGCGGCCCTCGAACGGCTTGCCCTCGCCGGCCAGCTCGGCCTTGAGCGCGTCCTTGATCTCGTCGAGCTTGCTCTCGCGCTCGGCCTTGCCCGCGATCGTCATCGCGGCGGCCGTCTGGTCGGTGCCGTCCTTCGCGACGGCCTCGTACACGTCGTCCTGGTAGTCGAGGAAGACCGGGAAGTCCTGGACCTCCTTGGCCGCCTGCTTCGCGAGCTCCATCTGGGCCTCGCACAGGACGCGGATGAACTTCTTCGCGGCCTCGAGGCCCTCGGCGACGACCTCTTCGGTCGGGGCCTGTGTGCCGTTCTTCACGAGGTTCCACGTCGACTCCGTCGACTCCGCCTCGACCATCATGATGGCGACATCATCACCCACGATGCGGCCGGCGACGACCATGTCGAACGCCGAGCGCTCGATGTCGGAGAAGTTCGGGAAGGCGACCCACTGGCCGTCGATGAGGGAGATGCGGACGCCACCGATCGGGCCCGTGAACGGCAGACCGGAGATCTGCGTCGACGCGGACGCACCGTTGATCGCGAGGACGTCGTACTGCACGTCCGGGTTCTGCGCGAGCACGGTGATGACGACCTGGACCTCGTTGCGCAGACCCTTCTTGAAGGCCGGGCGCAGCGGGCGGTCGATGAGACGGCAGGTGAGGATGGCGTCCGTCGAGGGGCGACCCTCGCGGCGGAAGAACGAGCCGGGGATCTTGCCGGCGGCGTAGCTGCGCTCCTCGACATCGACCGTCAGCGGGAAGAAGTCGAAGTGCTCCTTCGGCTGCTTGCTGGCCGTCGTCGTCGACAGCAGGCACGTGTCGTCGTCGAGGTACGCCATGACGGCGCCATTGGCCTGCTTGGCCAGGCGGCCCGTCTCGAAGCGGACGGTGCGGGTGCCGAACGAGCCGTTGTCGATGACGGCTTCGGCGAACTGGATCTCGGGACCCTCCATGTGGGGCCTCCTTCTTGTTTCATCTTCGTCTCGGGACGCGCATCGTCGTTGTGCGCGGCCCGTTTCTTGCTGCTTCGAGGCGACGCGGCGCGTGCCTCGAAAACACCGAGAGGCGGCCACCCTTTCAGGGATGACCGCCACTCGGCGTCAGATCATGGTGATCAATGCGATCAACGGCGCAGGCCGAGACGCTTGATCAGCGAGCGGTAACGCTCGATGTCGACCGACTCGAGGTAACGCAGCATGCGCTTGCGCTGACCGACGAGCAGGAGCAGACCACGACGGCTGTGGTGGTCGTGCTTGTGCGTGCGCGAGTGCTCCGTCAGGTCCTTGATGCGCTGCGTCAGCAGGGCGATCTGAACCTCGGGCGAGCCGGTGTCGCCTTCGGACGTGCCGTACTCGGCGATGATCTTCTTCTTCGTTTCAACGTCCAGGGGCATACCTGACTCCTTTGAACTCTCGCTGCGCGGTGCTCCCAGGCCTGTTCACTGGGGCGCTCTCGATCCGCGGCCGGTCTACGGCTTCGTTCAGGCTATCAGCGGCAGGAGGTGGCGGCCTAATCGACGAACTCGCCCCGCGCCTCGAACGCGGCCCGGCGCGACGCGCGTCGCAGCGCCGTCATCACGGGCCGGCCGACGGCCAGGACGAGGGCGACGTTCGTGATGACGCGCCCCAGATCCCAGCCCAGCGACGTGGCGAGGCTGAACGCGACGAAGTGCGCGAGGTTTGTCGCAAGCTGCGCCCCGGGGACGGGGCTGATGCCGGGGTCGCCGGTCGTCGAGAACGGCCAGAACGACGTGTTGAGGACGAAGCCGTACGCGAGTGACGCGAACGCCGTGTAGCCGCACAGCAGCAAGAGCTCGGCGGGCCAACGCAGCCCGCGCCGCCACGGCAGCAGACCGGCGCCGAGCGCGACCCAGCTCGCACCGAGCATCTGGTACGGCAGCCACGGGCCGATGCCGGCCGTCAGGATCGCCGAGGCGAACATGCTCGTCGCGCCGAGCGCGAAACCGAACCCGGCGCCCGCCTCAGGCGCCCCGATGTGCCATGGCATCCCACACAGCGCGCCCGATGGGTGCCGCCACGCGTCCGCCCTCGCCGCCCTGGTCGACGCGCACGACGACGACGTAGCGGTGCCCCGCGACCGGCTCGGGCATGTAAGAGGCGAACCACGCGGTCGCCTGCTTGCCGTACACCTCGGCGGTGCCGGTCTTGCCACTGATCGGGAAGCGCGCGAGGTCGAACCCGGCGAAGGCGTCCGACGCCGTTCCCGAGCGCAGGACGCGGGCGAGACCGTCGCGCTCGACGGCCAGCATCGCGGGGTCGAGGTGCAGGCTCGTGGTCTCCGTCTGCGCGGACGTCGCGTTGGGCACGAGCGTCGGCGTCACGCGTGTGCCGCCCGTCGCCACCGCGGCGTACGTCGCCGCCATCTGCAGTGGCGTTGCGCTGACGTCGCCTTGACCGATCGCGAGGTTGACCGCGTCACCGGCGTGCAGCACGTACCCGCTCGTGCAGTTCTCCTGCGCCACCTGCTTCAGGTAAGCCGCCCGCGCCTTGTCCGTGACCTCGGGGTAGCCGCGCTTCGCGCGCTCGCAGCTCTGGGCGCGCGTCGCCTCCCAGTCGCGTCGCTTCTGCGCCCGGTCGGTGACGGCGCCGCTCGCCTCGCCGGGCAGGTCGACGCCGGTGCGGGCACCGAAGCCGAACGTGCGGGCGGCTGCGGCGAACGCGTCGGGTGCGTCGACGGAGGCTTTCGCCCCGCCTGCGTCGAGCCAGCTGCGGTAGGCCCAGCGGTAGAAGACGGTGTCGCAGGAAACCTCGAGGGCCGTCGGGATGTCGATGCGACCGTGCGCCTCCGACTCGAAGTTGGTGAACGTGCGGTTGCCGATGCGCAGCGAACTCGGGCAGTCGTACGTCCCCTTCGGGTCGACACCAGCCGCGGCCGCCCCGAACAGCGACACCGCCTTGAACGTCGACGCCGGCGGCCCTGCCACCGTCACCGCACGGTTCGAGAGCGGGTCGGAGCCGCCGCGCGTCAACGTGTCCCACTCGGCCTGGGTGATGCCGCCGTTCCAGACGCTCGGGTCGTAGGTGGGCTGGTTCGTCAGCGCCGCCACCTGACCCGAATCGGCATCCATGACGACGACGGAACCCGAATCGGCCTTCGACCCACCCTTACGGGCCGCGGCGATCCCCTTCGTGAGCGCGTCGGCCGCGGACTTCTGCAGCCCGGGGTCGAGGCTCGTGCGCACATCGGCGCCGTTCGTCGGCGCCTCGTCCGCCACGACGCGCTCGGCCTCCCCCGTCGGCGTGATGCTCACGACGCGGCGTCCGTCGCGGCCGCGCAGTTGCGTGTCGTACTGCTGCTCCAGGCCCGCGCGCCCGAGCAGCGCCGTCGTCGCGGGAGCTTCGCGGCCGGCCTCGCGCGCGGCGGTGACGTCGTCCGCCGTCGTCGTCGTGAGATAGCCGAGCACCTGCGCGAGCGAGCTGCCGCTCGGGCCGTACGTGCGTGTGGGGCGGGTCGTCGCCGCGACGCCCGGGTAGCGCTCCGGCTGTTCGAGGATGCCGCTGACGGCCTCCGTCGGGACGTCCGAGGCGATCGGCACGGGCTCGAACGGCTGACCGGAGAAACACACCGGTGCCGGCGCGGCGCCTTTCGTGCCGCAGGTCGCGGTGCGCCGTTCGAGGTCGGCGACGGGGCGGTCGATGGCGTGCGCGACGCGGCTCAGGATGCGATGCGCGTTCTCCGGACGGCGCAGTTGGTCGGGCGTGATCGTCAGCGTCGTCGTGGAGCCGTTGCCGACGAGCACACTGCCGTCCGCGGCAAGGATGCGTCCGCGCACGGCGGGGACGACGACGGCCCGCGTCGTCATCGCATCGGCGGCCGCGCGGCTCGCCCGAGCGTCGACGAGCTGCGGTTGGGCCAGGCGTCCGACGAGCACGATCGCGGCGACGAACGTCAGGACGAGGTAGATCGCGAGGCGCCGTTGGGCCGCCGAGGTGCCACCCGTACCTCGCCGAGAACCGATGCGTTCCGGCAGGAGAAACGGCCCCAGCGTGGCGCGTCGGCCACCCGCGGCACGCGAACCGGTTCGTGGCCGGCTGGCCTGACGGCGGCGCCCGGGCTCGGCATGGCCACGAGAGGCACGTCGCTCCGGCCTCGAGCCGACGCGACGACGGAGCCGCGCGAGCCGCCTCATGCCCGGCCTCGCGCTCGTTCACGCGCAGCCCAGCGGTTCCAGCGCCCGACGACGGCGAGGCCGATGACGCCGCCGACTACCACACGCACGAGCAGCGGCAGGACGGCGACGCCGACGCGGCCGCTCTGTGTCGCGGCGAGTGCGACAAGCGTCAGGTCGTGCACGAGGACGGCGAGAGCGGCGAGCGCCGCAGCCGACCAGGCACTCACCGTCGCGGCCACCCGCAGGCGTCGCAGGACGAGCACGGTCGCGATGATCGCCGCCGTATGCGCGACGATATCGACGCCGCCGGGCGGCAGCACGACGGAGAGCACGAGCCCGGCGAGCAGCCAGCCGAGCGCGGCGAGCGCCCCCGCGTCGAGCACGACACTCACCGCGAGCGGCGCGCCCAGCCACGCCACCCATTGGCCCAGGTGCGGGGGCAGCAGGACGGCGACGACGCCCGCGCCGAGCGTCCACAGAGCCCGCGTCGCGGCGAGCGCGGACGGGCGCGCGAGGATCGTCGCGGGCTCGCGCAGCGGTTCGGGCGCGAAGAGGACGCGCTGTTCGGCGCTCGTCATCGCGACGCCCGCGGGCGCAGCACGCCGACGACGTCGAGGCTGCTGGGGTCGACGGCGGGGCGGACGGTGGCGCTGCGCTCCAGGCGGCCACGGTCGGGGTCGATCGAGGTGACCGTCCCGATGCGCAACCCCGCCGGGTACGGCCGGCCCTGGGGGCTGCCGGCGGTGACGACGCGGGCTCCCTTCGTCGCCGAACCGCCCGCCGCGAGAACGAGACTGAC
>NZ_AEIQ01000094.1:0-913 GCF_000152185.1 Dermacoccus sp. Ellin185
ACGCTTCACTTCGTGGCAGCGTAATAACCCGCTAGTGAACGGTCCTGGTGCTCAGTCAGACGCCACAACTCACCCCAGGAGCGAGACGCTGCGCTGACCGTAGCTGCCTCGTCCAACCACATTTCAGGGCGGGGGAAGGCTAACGCCAGCGCTGACGCCAAAAGGGGCGGGGCCAGCACCCATGTGGGGTTCGATCTGCCCAGCGCAGCCTGTTCACTTCTCACGTCCGCCAACCTATCGAGATAGCCGCCCCCACCGGCCCCTACACACGCTCGGGACCGTGGCAGAAACGGTCGTTTGAGCTACTGCGCAGCTGCTGACTTCTCCGCGTCGGAGCGCAGGACGCAGAACTGGTTGCCCTCGGGGTCTGCGAGGGTGACCCATCCGGTTCCTGGGCTGTGGATGTCGCGACGGTCGGCGATGAAACGCGCGCCCAGGGCCTGGAGGCGTTCGACCTCTTCGTCGCGAGTGCCTTCGCGTGGGCGTAGGTCGAAGTGGATCCGGTTCTTGCCCGGTGTGGGGTCGTCCACCTGGATGAACAAGATCGTGTGGCCGGTGGCGGGGTCGAAGATCGGGCATTCGACGTCGCCAGGCTCGTTGGGGTCGTCGGCGTTTTCGTCGTAGGAGAGGACCTGCCGCCAGAACTCGGAGAGTTCGTAGGCGTTGAGACAGTCGACTGATACATGGGAAACATAGCTACTCATGGAAATAAGCCAACGGCTCGGGGGTCCTCTTGTCGAGAGATTTTCGAGCTGTCTCCGACAGGTGGACTGGTGGTGCAAAAACGATGATCGCGCCCATGGCTTTGCCACACATGGTTCTGCACGTAGTTCTGCTACACGATTCGGTAGCTCAACTACGTGCAGAACCACGCCTGGCCGAGATGTAGCAGAAACGAAGGCGAGTTCAACCG
>NZ_AEIQ01000093.1:0-703 GCF_000152185.1 Dermacoccus sp. Ellin185
GGCGTCCGGACAAAGCCTTCAACATCGAACAGGCGACCTTTAACGACTACATGGCGAAGCTGGGCGAAGTTTCCGATACCGACATTCGCCGCTTTGCTGACCTGCAAACTGCCCTGACCAAACGTCTGGATCACTTCGCCGCTCACGGCTGTAAAGTGTCTGACCACGCGCTGGATGTGGTGATGTTTGCTGAAGCGAACGAAGCGGAACTGGACAGCATTCTGGCGCGCCGTCTGGCTGGCGAAACCCTGAGCGAGCACGAAGTGGCGCAGTTCAAAACTGCGGTACTGGTGTTCCTTGGTGCCGAATATGCACGTCGCGGCTGGGTACAGCAGTACCACATTGGCGCGCTGCGTAATAACAACCTGCGTCAGTTCAAACTGCTGGGCCGGATGTAGGCTTTGACTCCATCAACGACCGTCCGATGGCGGAAGAGCTGTCTAAGTTGCTGAGCAAGCAGAATGAAGAAAACCTGCTGCCGAAAACCATTCTGTACTGCCTGAACCCGCGCGATAACGAAGTGCTGGGCACCATGATCGGTAACTTCCAGGGCGAAGGTATGCCGGGCAAAATGCAGTTCGGTTCCGGCTGGTGGTTTAACGATCAGAAAGACGGTATGGAACGTCAGATGACCCAACTGGCGCAGCTCGGTCTGCTGAGCCGCTTTGCGGTATGCTGACTGACAGCCGTAGCTTCCTGTCAT
>NZ_AEIQ01000092.1:0-729 GCF_000152185.1 Dermacoccus sp. Ellin185
CCGCCCCTCCCGCGACACCGGCCGCAACCGCAGCGCCGGACGTGCCGTGGTCGGTGGTGTCAGCGGCCTGTTCGGACGGGCGGGTGGCGGCGTCAGTCGTCGTGTCGTTCGTGCTCGTCGACGCGCCCTGAGTCGACGTCGAGTCCGCCGCCGGGGTGGATGCTGCTTCGCGAGCGGCCTTCTCGCCGTCAGCTTCGGGAGCAGCCGGGGTGCTCGGGGTCGGGTCAGCAGCGGTGGACGCGGCCGCAGGGGCAGCCTTCTCGTCCGTCGCTGCGGGCGCTGCCGGGGCGAGCGAGTCGAGCTGATCGAGCGGCAGCGGCTCCGCTCCCCAGTCATCGCCACCCGACGACGCCGGTGCGGGTGCCGGGGCCGCGGCAGGTTGGCTCGTCGCCGTTTCCTGGGCCGGATCGGGGGTCTCGGCCTGGGCCGAATCGCTTGCCGGGGCAGCTGCCTGCGGCTGCGCGGCGGGGGCGGAGTCGTCGAGTGCGGGCGGCGGGGCGTCCCAGTCGTCGCCGCCGGAGGTCGCAGGCGTGGCCTGCGATGTCTGGACGGCTTCCGGGGTCTGCTGCGGCGCGGCAGCCACCGCGCCATCGAGAGCGGGGGGAGCAGCGTCCCAGTCGTCACCACCAGAGACGGCAGGCGCAGCGGCGGCAGGGGCGGAGTCGTCCAGGGCGGGGGCGGGGGCGTCCCAGTCGTCGCTGCCGGACGCGGCGGGCGCAGCCTGAGCCG
>NZ_AEIQ01000091.1:0-3385 GCF_000152185.1 Dermacoccus sp. Ellin185
GACACGTCGTTGACGGCCGTGATGCGCCCCGAGGCGCCGTCGGGGAAGGTCAGCGTCGCGTTCTTGACGTCGAGGCTCATCGGGCTGCTCCTGGCGCGGTGGTGGGGACGAGGGTGGCGTCGAGGCTCATCGCGCGGCCTTCGACACGAGGTACGGGTGCATGACGACGAAGGCTCATCGCGCGGCCCCCAGTGCGGTGTTGGGGTCGACGGTCACGATGCGGCGCACGCTGACGAGCGCGCCGAGCAGACCGAGAACGAACAGCAGCGCCAGCGGGACGAGCGTGGTGGTGAGGCTGAGGACGAACGGCACCGTGCCCTGCGCGAAGTAGCCGAGGACGGTCGCGACGATCGTGCCGAGGCCGCCACCGATGAGCAGCAAAATGGCGGCCTGACCCATGGCGTCACGCACGAGGTAGCCGGTGTGCGCGCCCATCGCCTTGAGGACGGCGAGGTCGGGCGTGCGCTGGATCGTCCAGACGGTGAAGAACGCGCCGACGACGAGGGCGGAGACGAGCATGAGCATGACGCGCATGAGCGTCAGCGAGCCGTTCTCGGCCTGGTAGGCGCTGATCGTGCTGAGCGACGTCTTCGGGTCCTGCACGTCGAGGCCGGTCGCCGAGGTGAGCGCGTCCTTCGAGAACCCGCTGCCCGTCTTGACGAGCGCGACGGTGCCCGAGCCCTGGCCGAGCAGGCCGGCGGCCTTCGCGTCGTTCTCCGTCATCCACACGACGGGCTGGTGCTGGTACGACGCGTCGTCGCTCAGCTTCGCGACGCGAACGCTCTTGTTGTTGAACGAGATCGACTCGCCCTCCTTGAGCGCGGCGTCCTTCGTGATCGTCTTGCCGACGACGACGGAGCCGTTCTTCACCCCCTTCGGCGCGGCGAACGAACCGTCCGGGACGGCGAAGATGGCGACCGCCGACGGCACACCGGAGACACTCGCGCGGCCCTGCGTGATCGTCAGCGGCGAGGCGTCGGTGACGCCCTTGACCGACTTGATCTTGTCGATGTCCTTCGCCTCGACGTGGGAGCTGTCATACCCGACCTTCTGCCCCTTCGCGGGGGCCGAGAAGCCGATCTGGTCGACACCGTGCGAGGGCAACGTGTCGATGGCCGACACGCTCTCCTTCGCGAGGCCGGCCGCGAGGCCGGTCAGCATGACGACGAGCAGCGTGATCAGGGCGATGACGCCGCCGATGAGGGCGAAACGCCCCTTGGCGTACGCAAGGTCTCGAGTTGCGAGGAACATCAACCTCTTCTTTCGGCACAGGTTCTCCAGGTTTTCTCCATTCCAGCGCGATTCATCCCCTGCGCGCATCACCCAGGCAGTGGGAGAACGCATCAACCGTTCGGTTGACGTCCGTGCGCGTTCGACGCATCCACGCGGCAAAATGGACGGTGATGAGTACCACCGACCCCACCACCGACTCCGAACGCACCATCCGCATCATGCAGGCCGCGATGCACGTCCTGTTCGTCGTGCTGCTCGTCGTCGGGGTGATCCGGGCGCTCGCCGGAGACGCCTCGCCGTTCGCCGTCATCGCCGCGACGGTCGTGTTCACCGGCGTCTACCTGAGCGGCCTCGTCGTCGAACGCCGCGCGCGCCGCGCCCAGTCGCTGCGCGCCGCCCAGGATTCGCACACCGGCCAGGTGTGGATCATCGCGCTGACGCTCGCGTGGTGCCTGACGCTCGCCGTCGCGCCTGACTTCGCGTGGGTGGCGTTCGCGCTGTACTTCCTCGTCCTGCACGTCGCGATCCGGCCCATCGCTGCCGCCCTCGTGCCCCTCGTCCTCGTCGCGAGCGTCGCCGCCCTCGTCTCGCGCCCCGACGGACGCAACGTCGGCACCGTCATCGGCCCGATCATGGGGATGATCGTCGCGCTCGGCATCTCGTGGGTCTACGCCCAGCTGCGTGCGGAGAACACACGCCGCCGCGAACTCGTCACCCAGCTCGTCGCCGCGCAGGACGACGTGCTCGCGACGCAGGAGACGCTCGCCCTCGCCCAGCACCGCGCCGGCGTCCTCGCCGAGCGCGAACGCCTCGCCCACGACATCCACGACACCCTCGCGCAGGGCTTCTCCAGCATCGTGCTGCTGTCGCGCGCGGGTCTCGCCCGTAACCAGCACGCCCTCACCCAGCCCGCGAGCGCCCAGGCCACCCGCGACAGCGCCGCGCACGCCGGCGACGAGATGGTGCGCCTGCTCGAGCAGATCGAGTCGACGGCCGCGCAGGGCCTCGCCGACTCGCGCGAGGTCGTCCATGCCCTGACGCCGAGCGACCTCGTCGACGCGCCGTTGTCCGGCGCTCTCGAGCGCCTCACCGCGCGCCTGACGGAGCACACCGGCATCCGCGCCGACACGACCTGCGACGGCGAACCGCGCCCACTGCCGGCCCCAGTCGATGTCGCGCTGCTGCGCATCGCGCAGAGCGCCCTCGCCAACGTGCGCACCCACAGCAAAGCGCAGCGCGTCGGCGTGACGCTCAGCTACCGACTCGACGAGGTCGGCCTCGAAGTCATCGACGACGGCGTGGGTTTCACCGACGCCGACGTCGAACGCGCACCCCTGGGCGGCAGCGGATTCGGCCTGCGCGCCATGCGTGAACGCCTCGACGCACTCGGCGGCCACCTCGAGATCGAATCCCAGCCCGGCGAGGGCGCCGCCCTCATCGCGACCATCCCCACCAGCGGCCCCTACAAGGCGGTGAGGCAGGAGAACACCCAGCCCGCCCCTGCCCTGACGGCCGGAGTCGAACCGCACGTGACACCCTCGACGGAAAGCAGCCTCCGATGACGAGCGTCATCCTCACCGACGACCATCCCGTCGTGCGCGCGGGCCTACGAGCGCTGCTCGACGCGTCGGGCATCGACGTCCTCGACGAGGCCGCCGGCGGCGAGGAGGCCCTGCGCGTGCTCGACCGCCTCGCCGAGCAGGGGGTGCGCCCCGACGTCGTCCTCATGGATCTGCAGATGGGGCCCGGCCTCGACGGCGTCGCGGCGACGCGCGCCATCCGCGCCCGCGACGACGCGCCCCGCGTCCTCATCCTCACGACCTACGACACGGACGTCGATATCGTGCGCGGCGTCGAGGCCGGCGCGTCCGGCTACCTGCTCAAGGACGCACCGCCCGCCGACCTCGTCGAGGCCGTGCACCGCGCCTCACGCGGCGAGACGGTGCTCGCGCCCGCCGTCGCGGCGCGCCTCGTCAACCGGTTGTCCTCGCCCGCACCGACGCTGACGGCCCGCGAACTCGACGTGCTCGACGCCGTCGCCGGCGGCGCGACGAACAAGGAGATCGCGAAGCACCTCTTCGTCTCCGAGGCGACCGTCAAGACGCACCTCGTGCACATCAACGAAAAACTGGGCGCAACCTCGCGCACCGAA
>NZ_AEIQ01000090.1:0-33747 GCF_000152185.1 Dermacoccus sp. Ellin185
GCGTCACGGCGGCTGCGACGCACGAGCGCCACCCCCGCGAACAGACCGACGAGCAGGGCGGTGATGAGCGCGACCTGCCACCACGGCATCGCCGGCCACGAGCCGGACGAGCCGTCAGGGTGCTCGATGCTGTTCCAGAAACTCGTGCCGTCGCGGGTGCCGCGCGAGTCACGCCAGACGGCGACGAACGTCGCCAGCGTGGCAGCGGCACTGACGGCGACGTGCGCGCGGACGTCAGGGTGCCACACGATGACGCTCGCCATCGCGATGAGCGCGGGCAGACTGTCGGTGGGCAGGGCGAGGCCGGGCAGGCACGCGAGGGCAGCGGTGACGAGCAGCGCCGTCGTCGAACGCAGTCGCCAGCAGAGGCCGGCGGCCGCTGCGATCGAGGCGAGAAACGCGGTGACGCTAAGCGCGTTGCCCGAGCCGCCGGGCGCCGCGCCGTCCATGCGCGGGGTGACGTAGGCCGCGGCCAGCGACGCGGAGAAGATGGTGCCCACGATGATGGCGGCGTTCGTGGCGCGACGACGTGCACGTGAGGAGTTGCCGAGAGGCGCGGTCGAATTCGTCGCCGCGGGCGGGGTGCCGAGGGGCGTCGCCAGCCTGTTCGGCGGGTCGGTGCTGGGCGCTGGCATCGTCACGCCGCTCACCCTAGACGCGGCCACCGACAACGTGGCGTTCTGCGCCTGGCGGGGTGTGCACATCTGCGATTCTCGTACACATTCGCAGGGTCGGTTTCCGTGACGCATGGGCGCGAATCCGCGCTCGACGGTCGGCACCGGCACCGACGTCAATGCGATGCTGCGCATCCTGTTCTCGCGCATCGCGACGCCGAGCATCGGCGGCCCGCGGGCGTACTCGTTCATCGTCGGGTCGGCTTCGGGTCGGGCTCCCTCAAAAGCCGACGGCACCCGCGAGGTGCGGCAGTTCACCGTCACCGGGGGCATGTGCGTGCGCTGCGAGG
This sequence comes from Dermacoccus sp. Ellin185, assembly GCF_000152185.1. Lineage (NCBI taxonomy): Bacteria > Bacillati > Actinomycetota > Actinomycetes > Micrococcales > Dermacoccaceae > Dermacoccus > Dermacoccus sp. Ellin185. Next base: position 965 of record NZ_AEIQ01000090.1, read on the forward strand.
GGCGCGGCAGCGTCAGCGACTTCGACCTCGATCAGCTCTTCGACAAGACCAAGTCGCTCGCCGAGGGCGCTCTCACCGTCCCCGGCATGATGATGGACGGCTGGTACGGCCGCATCTTCGCCTGCTCGAAGTTCTTCGACATGGACAAGCCGATCAAGGACTACACCAAGCGCGAGCTCGACAACCTCCTGCACAAGGAGCCGACGAAGATCAACATCGACGGCGTCAACCTCACGTACGAGGGCGTCATCCGCGCATCCAGCGTTGGATGCTGAGCAAGGATGCGGCCACGAAGATTCTCGACCGGCTGCACGACGTACGCGCGGCGCGCTCTCACCGTGAGCGCGAGCGCGGTTGAGTCAGTCAGTCACGGCTGACGCAGGTCGCACCAACTGACTCAGTTGGCTTCGCCGGGGCGAGTGAGGGGGGCGGGCTCGATCGCTCGACACCATTCTCGGCGGTTCTGCCCGATCGGGCAGGTGACGTCTGACTGATCGGGTGATGTGGCAGGTGCTGCCGGGCAGCGAGTCTTCGGGGGTCGCAGCCGAGCAATCGGCGGATGCGGCACTTCCATTCACCCGACGCGATCTGCGTCGACTCTTCCCCGGAGTGCACGATGAACAACAGCAACGGCGCTACCCACTTCGACGGTTCGACCGGCCAGAACGGCAACAACGGCGCGCAAGGCTACCCGCAGGGCGCGCAGGGCTACCCCCAGAACGGCTACCCGCAGAACGGCCAGCAGGGCTACCCGCAGCAGCAGTGGCAGCCGCAGGAGCCGCCGAAGAAGAAGAACTTCTTCGTCCGTCACAAGATCCTGACGGGGCTGCTCGCCCTCTGCGTCGTCGGTGGCATCGCCAGCGCGGCAGGCGGCGGCAACAAGAACGACTCGTCCGCCTCGAGCGCGTCCTCGTCCGGCACGTCGAAGAGCGACGCGAAGAACACCGCGAAGGACGAGTCGAAGAAGGAGGAGAAGAAGGACGCTCTGCCCGCCGTCGGGCAGTCGGTGACGGACGGCAAGTTCACCTTCACCGTGACGAAGATCGAGCGCGATGTGCCGAGCATCGGCGGCGAATATCTCAACAAGAAGGCGCAGGGCGCGTACACGCTCGTGCACGTGACGGTGAAGAACACCGGCACCGAGACGCAGTCGCTGTCGGCTGACGACCAGAAGGCCTACGACGCGAACGGGGTCGGCTATGAGGCGACCTCGGACGGCGCCATCTACATCGAGGGCAACGACACCCTCTACACCGAGATCAACCCGGGCAACACGCTCAAGGGCATCCTCGTCTTCGACGCGCCGAAGGGCACGAAGCTGACGAAGGTGCGCCTGCACGACTCGATGTTCTCCAACGGCGTCGAAGCCTCCCTCTGACGAAGGCCCACCCCTGAAGCCGTGTGCCGCAGCGTGATCGCCACATCACGCCCCGCGCAGAGCTCTCGGACCCCCTCGTCCCATCGACCTGAACGCCGCACGACCCCTCCCGCGTCGGCGTTCGGCGGCGCCCGGTGTTCTTCCCGCCGGCGCCGCGCCCGCTCCCTGCACGCCTGAACCGGCACGCATCGGCGGCAGGACTCTTGGGGAAGAGGGAGACGCCCGTCATCGCATCCGCGGTGGCGGGCGCTTCCGTTCCGCAGCACTCTCAGCCTCCCCACAGCGCCGGGATTCCGCGCTTGTCGGCGCGACGTGCTTGGGTGGTGGCATGACTCTTCACGATGCTCTCGCCTCGACGAGCGAGGCCCCGGCCGACGCCGTGCTCGACGTCGTCGCCCGCCGCAGCAGCCCGGCCGTGTTCGATCCGTCGTACGACCTCTCCGACACCGACCTCGCGACTCTGTTCGACGCGGCCCGCTGGGCGCCGAGCGCCGGCAACTCGCAGCCGTACCGTTACCTCGTCGGTCGCCGTCAGGGGGATGAGTGGGATCCGACGTTCACCGCCATCGTCGAGACGCTCGCGCGCGGCAATCGACGCTGGGCGCCGGCTGCTTCGATGCTCGCCGTCTCGTTCGTGCAGGTTGCGAAGCTGCCGGAGACGTCGAAGGAGTTCGTCTTCGGTGCCACCGCCGCACACGACACGGGCCAGGCGACCGCGTACCTGACGCTGCAGGCGCACGCGATGGGCCTCGCCGTCCACCAGTTCGCCGGGTTCGACCACGACGCCATCGCTACGCGAGCCGCGTTCGGTGAGGCATGGGCGCCGATGGCGGGCATCGCCGTCGGCCGCGCCTGGCCCGACGCCGAACGCGACGGTGAGCACGCCGCCGTCACGACGCTCGCCGGCCGCGTCGAGGAATACGACCTCGCCGCCAACATCGAGCGCGAGAACAAGCCGCGTCGCCGCCGCTCGCTGACGGACGTCGCGTTCGAACTCGACTGATCGACGACCCCGACGCGACGCGCCGGCTCGTGCTGCTCGCGTTCGCTCGTCGCGAACACGCGCAGTCGACGCGACTTCGTCGGCGCGCTGCCCCCACCGTCGACGTTCGACGTGAGACGGTGGGGGAACCATTCGTCAAGGTCGGGGAGGGCCACGACGCACCGTCGGCGTGCCCTACCCGCTTTTCATCAGGCCACCATCGCGCCCCATCAGGCGCCCTTCACGCCAACCCCCAGCTCTCGGAGCCTCAGCATGAACCGCCACCCGCAACCCGACACCGCAGCCGATGCCCCCGGCATCACGAGCTTCACCGACGAGCAACTCATGCGTGTCGCGCGCCTGTTCGCCTCGGACGAGTCGCTCGCCGCGCACCTCGACGACCTGCCCGACGGCGGTGAGCGACGCCGCGTCGAGCTCGCCAGCACGCCGCACCTGCAGATGTGGGCGATCAGCTGGCCGGCCGGGTCGACGAGCGAATGGCACGACCACGGGCGCGCGACGGGCGCCTTCGTCGTCGTCAAGGGAGCTTTGCGCGAGGAGCGCTGGGTGCGCGGCACCACCGTCAGCGCGGTCGTCGGGGCGGGGGAGAGCCGCACGTTCGCCGGCGATCTCGTGCACCGCACGGCCCCCGTCGGCGATGCCCCGGCGCTGAGCGTTCACGCCTACGCGCCGTCGCTCGTCGGGGCCCGCACGTACGAGATGGTGGCCGGCTCGCTCGTCGAGATCGCCGCCTGAGCCGCGGACGCGCCAGGAGCCGAAGTGGGCATGGCGCGGGGCGGCGTCGCACTGCCATCACGTGGTGCGGATGAGTGAAGCCGCGCCCACCCGTGTCGATCCCGACAGTCTGCGTTCGCGTCTGCGCCCCATGAGCGGGCGCCACCACACGAGGGTGGACGCGTCGCGAGCACGCTCGAGCTGCCCTTCGACCTGACGTTCGTCGTCGCCGTCGCCACGGGCGCGTCGCAGCGCGCGCACTCATTCGCGCACGGGCACGTCGCGGCGGGCGTCGGATCGTTCTGCTTCACGAGCTTCGGCATCATCTGGGAGTGGATCGACTACTCGTGGTTCGTGAGTGCATACGACACCGACGACTGGCTGTACCGGCTGCTGACGATGGTGCAGATGATCGGTGTCGTCATCTTCACGCTCGGCATCCCCGACTTGTTCCACGCCGTCGAGAACGGCCACTTCGACAACACCGTCATCGTCATCGGGTACGGCATCATGCGCCTGGCGATGCTCGGGCAGTGGGTGCGCGCGGCCCGCTCCGCCCCGGCGCATCGAGGGGCGAACCCGAACGCGATCGCGGCGGCCGCTGATGGCGACGAGCACGGCGCCCGTCCAGTCGACGCCCTGGCCCCCGGTGTCCTTGCAGCTGTGGGCGGGCCTGCACACCGCGATCCTGGCGCCTCGCCCTCGTCGTCCTCGGCTTCGCGGCGTTCCTCGCCGCGCACGGCGTCTCGCTCGCTGTCGTCCTCGCGATCTGCACGATCGTGCCGTGGATCATCGTCATCGCGTTCGAACTCTTCGCCGGCGCCCAGCACGAGCACGAGGCGCACGTCCTTGAGAGCCGCGGGGTCGAGGGGCACGAGGTCGACGACCGTCGCGCCGACGTGTCGTGACGTCTGGCCCGGTGCTCGGATGGCTGCGCCGGATCCGTGCCCGCACACCACGTCGCGTGCCGGCGTCGACGAATCGCCCCACGAGGGCGGGTCGCGTCACTAGGCTGGCGGGATGGCGAATGTGGAGACGACGATCACGGGCGGCATCGCGCACGTGAAGCTGAACCGTCCGGAGGAGTTGAACGGCCTGACGCTGCCGATGCTCGGCGAGCTCGTCGCCGCTGCGCATCACGTGCGCCGCAACAAGGGGGTGCGCGCTGTCGTCATCTCGGGCGAGGGGCGGTCGTTCTGCGCGGGCCTCGACTTCGGTGAGGTGATGGCGAAGCCAGCGAAGATCGTGCCCGTCTTCCTGCCGCGTCCGTGGCGTGGCACGAACACGTTCCAGGAGGCCTGCTGGGCGTGGCGGCGCGTGCCGGTGCCCGTCATCGTCGCGGTGCACGGGCACTGCTACGGCGGCGGGCTGCAGATCGCGCTCGCCGGCGACTACCGCTACACGACAAGTGATGCACAGTGGGCGGTGCTCGAGGGCAAGTGGGGGCTGATTCCCGACATGTCGGGCGTGCAGTCGCTCAAGGAACTCGTCGGCATCGACGTCGCGAAGAAGCTGACGATGACCGCCGAGATGCTCTCCGGTGAACGCGCGGTCGAACTGGGCCTCGCGTCGGAGGTGGCTGACGACCCGCTCGCCGCGGCGATGGATCTGGCGCACGAGCTGACGCAGAAGTCTCCCGACCAGCTGGCCGCCGCCAAGCGTCTGTTCAACCGGTCATGGAACACGTCGGCACGCACGACGTTCCGGCGCGAGCGCGCCGAACAGCTCGTCCTGCTCATGGCGCAGAACACGGCGAAGGCGCGCAAGGCGGCGTTCGCGAAGGCCGGCGCCAAGCAGGCGCAGCTGGCCGAAGCTCGCGCGGCGAAATACAGCCCGCGCGTTCTGCCCTGAGCCGCGTCCTGCCTTGAGTGGCGTGATGTCTGACCGACCTGTGAGCGCCCTCGTCCCCGCTGGGGTCGGGTCTACCTCGACGATCGGCCACCGAGTCGCTGCGTGAGTATTCCCATCGTCGTCAGCGCCGGGCTCTGACGCGCCAGACCCCCGATCCTGCTCGTGCAGGTCGGGGGCCTCGTCTCTTCGGTACGGCGGGTGGGGCCGCCGGCTCGGAGCAGACTCAGGCCGGCGCCGTCGCGCGCGTGTCGTCAGCCGTACCGTCGGTGGCTGCGCCGGCGACGTGAGCGCCGCGCGCGGCGGTGTCCTCGTGCGTGAGGGCGTTGGGAGTGCGGCTCTCGTCGCTGGTGGCTCCGCGGCTGCGCAGGCGGTTGAGCAGGCCGTCGACGCTCCAGCGGCCGGGGCCGACGATCGCGAAGACGAAGGCGGCGAGGCCGAGGGCGGCGACGAGTTCCCAACCGCTCTCGTCGACGAAGACGCCGTGGCTGCGGTGCACGAACCACCAGGCACCGGCGAGGTCGACGGCGACGAGGAGGCCGGCGAGCGGCGTCAGCACGCCGAGCACGAGCATGCCGCCGCCGATGAGTTCGGTGAGGGCCGCGAACCATGCGGAGGCGTGCGGCGCCGGGACGCTCATCTTCTCGAACATCGCGGTGGTGGCGTCGATGCCGTTCGTGTGCAGCTTCTGCCATCCGTGGGCGGATGAGGACGGCTCCGAGCAGGGCGCGGGCCAGCAGGAGCCCGGCGTCACGGATCGGGGCGGGCAGGGTGAACAGGTTGCCGGTGGTGCGCATCGGCCCTCACAAGGTTGGTGATGTGTCACCTAAAGCTTGGCATGCTCGGTAGGTGACGTGTCAACCAGGCGCTAGGGTGAGTGGTATGAATCACGACGGTCGATGGCTGCGCTCCGACGAGGAAGCGTTGTGGCGCGCCTGGCTGGGTGTTCATGCTCGTCAGCACGTAGTCATCGCGCGCGACCTCAAGGCCAGTGGCCTCTCCGAGCCTGACTTCGAGGTACTCGTTCATCTCACCGACGCACCCGACGGGCAACGTCGCCTCTCCGAACTCGCCGCGGGGTTGCAGTGGGAACGAAGCCGCGTCTCTCACCAGGTGACGCGCATGGCCAAGCGTGGTCTCGTCGAGCGCCATGACGTGGCCGAGGACGCGCGTGGCGCGCGCGTCGTCATCACGCGTGAGGGGCGCGCAGCCATCGAGAAGGCCGCGCCCCCTCATGTGGCGAGAGTGTGCGAGGTATTCGTCGACCGTCTCGACGCGGCTGATCGCGTCGACCTCGCGCGGATCCTGCGCAAACTCGTTCCCTGACGACGCGTCGCCTATACCCATGCGCCCGCATGCACCTGCGTGCAAGTGCACCCGGGTGCACTTGCACGCGAGAGGGCGGGCGGCGCCGCGACGCGACGCGGAACGGCGGGGGCGGCCGAGGGCCGGCCCGGCGCAGGCCTGGAATCGTCTGGTCAGATCAAGCGGTTCAGAACAGGCCGGTGATGTGGCCTTCGGAGTCGACGTCGATGGCCAGCGCGGCGGGCTTCTTGGGCAGGCCGGGCATCGTCATGAGGGATCCGCAGACGAACACGACGAAGCCGGCGCCGGCGGCGAGGCGAACTTCGCGCACCTCGAGCACGTGGCCGGACGGGGCGCCGCGCATCGCGTCGTCGGTCGTGAACGACTTCTGCGTCTTGGCGATGCAGACGGGCAGGTGGCCGTAGCCCTCGGCCTCGAACTGTGAGATCTGCTTCGCCACCGCCGGCGGAATGGCGATCGAGCCGGCACCGTAGATCGTCGTCGCGATCTTCTCGACCTTCTCGACGAGCGTCAGACCGTCGTCGTAGGTGAAGTGGAGATCGGGCGTGCCGCCCTCGGTCGCCTCGACGATGGCGCGCGCGAGGCCCGCCGCGCCGGCGCCGCCATCGGAGAAGTGGGTGCACACCTCGACGCGCGCGCCGAGCTTCTCGATGCCTTCGACGAACGCGGCGATCTCGGCGTCGGTGTCGCTGGGGAAGCGGTTGAGGCCGACGACGACGGGCAGGCCCCACACCTCGCGCAGGTTGTGCAGGTGCCGTTCGATGTTGCTCATGCCGGAGCGCATCGCGTCGACGTTCTCGCTCGTCAGGTCGGTGACGGCGACGCCGCCGTGGTACTTCATCGAGCGGATCGTCGCGACGAGGACGGCGGCGTCGGGGCGCAGGCCGGTGAAGCGGCACTTGAGGTCGATGAACTTCTCGGCGCCGAGGTCGGCGCCGAAGCCGGCCTCCGTCACGACCCAATCGGCATGCGCGAGAGCAGTGTTCGTCGCCGTCACCGAGTTGCAGCCGTGCGCGATGTTCGCGAACGGGCCGCCGTGGACGAATGCCGGGTTGCCCTCGAGCGTCTGCACGAGGTTGGGCGCGAGCGCGTCGGCGAGCAGTGCCGTCATCGCGCCGTGGGCGCCGAGGTCGGCGGCCGTCACGGGCTCCGTGTCGTAGGTGTGGCCGACGACGATGCGGCCGAGGCGCTCCTTGAGGTCGTCGATCGACGTGGCGAGGCAGAAGATCGCCATGACCTCGGAGGCGACGACGATGTCGAAGCCCGACTCGCGTGGCACGCCGTTCGTCGGGCCGCCGAGGCCGATGACGATGTCGCGCAGTGCGCGGTCGTTCATGTCGAGCACGCGCTTGAACGTGATGCGGCGCGGGTCGATGCCCAGTTCGTTGCCCTGCTGCAGGTGGTTGTCGATCAGCGCCGCGAGCAGGTTGTGCGCCTCGGCGATGGAGGCGAAGTCGCCGGTGAAGTGCAGGTTGATGTCCGTCATCGGGTTGAGCTGGCTCTTGCCGCCCCCGGCGGCGCCGCCCTTCATGCCGAACACAGGGCCCATCGACGGTTCGCGCAGCGCAGCCGCGGCCGTCTCACCGATGTGGGCGAGGCCGTCGACGAGGCCGACGGTCGTCGTCGTCTTGCCCTCACCTGCGGGCGTCGGGCTCGTCGCGGTGACGAGGATGAGCTTGCTGCCCTCGCGACGCTGCATGCCCTGCACGTATGGCAGCGAGACCTTCGCCTTGTGCGGGCCGTACCGGAAGATCTCGTTCGCGGGGATGCCGATCTTCGCGGCGATCTCCTCGATCGGCAGCATCGGTGTGGCAGCGGCGATTTCGACGTCGGTCGGCATGTCTTCCTCGGGTCTGGTGAAGCGCAGGTCGGACGCCCGAGCGCGAGCGTCCGTCTCGACGGTAGCGTTACTGACGAGTTGGGGCGCGATTGACGCAAGGTGTCGTTCGGATGCGAACGGGTGGGCCGGGTTGGAGTGTGCTGCTGCGTTCCGAGGGTGCGCAGGACACGATCTCCGGGTTTCAGATGCGCCCCGTCGCGAGTGCCGCGTACATGAGGGCCGCGACGGTCTCGCCGTCGCTGATGGTGCTGTCACGGACGAAGCTCATCGCCTCGTCCCATGGTACGAAGCGGGCGGCGTCGATGCCCTCGGCAGCTTGCTCGGCTTCCACGTCGACGGTGGCGCTCGCGATGTCGGCTGCGTCGGCCACGGTGCCGTCACCCAGGGCGCCGACGCTGCCGGGCGGCTCGACGTCCACGCGGCCGCCGATCGTCAGACCCGTTGCGAGATAGACGAACTCGGGTGCATCGCACACGCCGTTGAGCGCGTTCATCCGCCCGATCTCGTGCCACTCGGATGCCACGAAACCGGTCTCCTCGAGCAGCTCGCGGCGTGCTGCGTCGAGCGGGTCGTCGCCGTCGCACCCGCCTGCCGGGACCTCCAGCGACATGCCGCGCGTCGCGTAGCGATACAGCGAGACCATGAGCACGGCCCCGTCGTCATCCATCGCGACGACGAACACCGACGGATGCTGCATCGTCACGACGCCGTAGATGCCCTCGCCGCCGTCGGGTCGTAGGACGGCGTCCTCGCGCACGGCGATCCACGGGTTCGAGTAGACCTCGCGGGAGCCCGTCGTCGTCCACCCGCCGTGCGCGTCACTCATGCGGCCGGCGGTGCGTCAATAGCTTCGACCTCGACGTCCTCAGCAGGCTTGCCCGCGACGAACACGAGCGTCTTGTAGCCCCAGAACCGGAACAGTGTCGCGAGCACGAGCCCGACGCCGTTGGCAGAGATGTTGTCCGCGAGCTTGCTCGTCAGGCCGAGGACGTAGTGGCTGAATCCGAGGCAGCCCATGGCGATGAGTCCGCCGACGGCGCTGACGGCGAGGAAGATGAGCACCTCGTGGTGCACCTGCTCGCGCCGTGTGTCCTTGAACGTCCAGTAGCGGTTGCCGAGCCACGCGACGAGGACGCCGAGCGCCGTCGAGACGAGCTTCGCCGTGACGGCCTGGTCGTACATGATGCCGTGCCCATCGGGGCCGGCATAGCGAAGCACGTTGAACCCGCCGGCGTCCGCGACGAAGGCGAGCCCGCCGACGACGACGAAGCTGATGAGCTGCTGACGCGCGGCCAGCAGCCGCTCCATCATGCGGCGGCTCTTCGTCGATCCGGGAGGTGCGTCGGGAATGGTCACTGAGGCTGCTTTCGGCTGACGTCGGGGTCGCTCGATTCTAGGGTGGTGATGACGGGGGCCGCGCTGTCCGCCGGGGCGCCTGGGTCGTGCGCGGCACCTGCGACGATCGCGCCGCGGTCGGCCTCGCGTGCTTCTCGTCGTACCTTCCGATCAGGCGCGCGCCGCCAACCGCGCCGGCAGCGTCGCGTATCCCCGCAGGATGCGCGTGGGCCGACGGGTGGCGCCCGGCAGCAGTTCGACGTCGAAGCGGTCGAAGAACGCGCGCAGCGCGACCTCGCTCTCCATCCGCGACAGGGCCGCGCCGAGGCAGAAGTGGCGCCCGGCCGAGAACGCCAGGTGCTCGCGCGCGTTCTCGCGGTGCACGTCGAACGCGTCGGGGTCGTCGAAGATCTTCGGGTCGCGATTGGCTGCCGCCAAGACGGTGACGACGAGCGTCCCGGCGGCGACGTCGACGTCTGCGACGCGCGTGTCGCACGTCGCCGTGCGCGCCGTCAGCAGCACGGGCGGGTCGAAACGCAGCGTCTCCTCGACGGCGTTGAGCCAGGACGCCTCGCCGCTGCGCAGCGCCGCGAGCTGCTCGGGGTGGCCGACGATGAGCCGGATGGCGTTGCCGAGCAGGTTGACGGTCGTCTCGAAACCGGCGGCGAGGACGAGCCCGGCCACCGACTTGAGCTCCTGGTCGCTGAGGCCGACGCCGTCGTCCTGCGCCTGGATGAGCGCGCTGAACGGGCCGTCACCCGGCTGCGCTCGCTTGGCGGCGAGGTGGGTCTCGAGCCACGCGTCGAACTCGTCGAGCGCGCTCTCGGTGCGGCGGAACGTCGCCCAGTCGAGCCCCAGGTCGAGGCTCGAAGCGGCGTGCCCGCCGAGACGCAGCACCGTCTCGTACTCGCTCTCGGGGACCCCGAGGATCTCGGCGATGACGGTGACGGGCAGCTGCTCGCAGTAGCGCGCGACGAGGTCGACGTCATGCCCGGCGCGCGCGTCGGCCTCGAGGTCGTCGAGCAGCTCGGTGGCGACCTGCTCGGTGCGTTCGCGCAGGGCCTCGACGGCGCGCGCGGTGAACACGCGGGTGACGAGCTTGCGGTTGCGCGTGTGCGTGGGGCCGTCCGTGGCCAGCAGGGACGGCGGCTCGAGCGGCCCGATCGTCGTGCTCGCCGCCCACGTCAGCGCGCCGCGGACCGCGCGCGAGGTGTCGCCGGGGAAGCCGGTGCGGAAGTCGTTGCTCGTCAGCACCTCGTTGACGGCGTCGTGCTCGCCTGTCAGCGTCGAGAGCTTGCCGGTCACGATGGCTCCGCCATTGCGGATGCGCGCGAGGATCGGCTCGAGCTCCTCCGGCAGCAGGCCCGTCGTCTCGGTGCTCAGCACCCCCTGCGGGTCGCCCTGCGACGCGACACGCACCAGCGCCCTGCGCGGGATGGCGTGCTGCAGGCTCCAGCGCACGCCGGGTTTGGCGTGCTCGACCAGGCGGCGGGGGATCCGAGTGGTGAGGGCGAACATGAGGCCTCCAACAGCTGTGGATGTGTCTCACGTCACACTACAGATGCAGGCCGGTGACGGAACACCTCGCGGCTGATCGGCGGCGGACGTCGCCCGCTCCGGCTCTGGCACGGCGCATTCGACGCGGCTGTGCCCGATCGTCGCACGGGTGTTCGTTCGATGTTCACGTCGCGGCGTAGCGGGGCGTGGGGGCCTCTGGAGTACGGTCACGGCATGGCTGACGTCCTGATACGCACCGTTGATCTGGCTCAGGCTTCGAGGCAGCAGGGTGGCTCTGAGCGCCTCTCCGCCTACCTTGCGCGCCCTGCCGGGGACGGGCCGTGGCCCGGCGTCGTCATGGTGCTGGAGATCTTCGGCGCGAACGACGACATGCGTGCGCACGCGGAACGCATCGCGTCGTGGGGTTACGTCGTCATCGTGCCCGATTTGTATTCCGACGCTCGCGCCGCTGTGGCACGTGGCCGGCTTCGGCGGCAGCCGCGACGATGCCGAGCACGCCTGGCAGCGCATCCACGACTATTTCGACGCCCATCTGCATGTCACGGCAGCAGCGTCGGCACCTACCGTCAGCTGACTCAGCGGGCATGAGCATCCCTTCGACGGGCAGGTGAGAGCGTGACCGTCCAACCGTCAGGTCGCCGCTCGTCAGCGTCGTGCTGGTTCGTCCTCGCCGCACTCGCGGGCGTCATCCATGCCGCGGTGACGCTCTACTGGGCGCTGGGCGGGCGGGGGTTGTTGTGGACGATGGGTGACAGCTTCGTGGCTCAGTTCGCCGGCATCATGTGGGTCTTGTACCCGGTGGCGTTGGTCAAGGGCGTGTGTGCGGTCGCTCCGCTCTGGCTGGCGAGGCGGGGCTGGCCGCTGCGTCGTCTGACGCGCCCCGTCTGCTGGGTAGGGAGCGTCGTGCTCGTGGCGTGGGGTGGCGCGAACACGGTGCTCGGCAACGCCGTGTTGCTCGGCGCCGTTCATCCTGACGGAGGCTTCGACCGTGCCGCGATGATCGGGCACGCCTGGATCTGGGATCCGCTGTTCCTGGTGTGGGGCGCAAGCCTCGCCGCGGGTCTGTGGTCGACGCGCCACAGCGAGGGCCAGCCGGCGGAGTGAAGCGGGCGCATCTGCTCGCGAGGTTCGCCACGCACCCGGCCTCCCCTGACCAGGCGACGACGACGGCGCCGTCGCTGCGTGCTTCCGAGATCACCACGAGTCCGGCCTGCCTGACGCTCGCGGTTGGCACCCCCGGCTGACACACTGACGGCATGAACTTCCGCTCGCTCTATGCTCACGGTTTTGCGCGCGTTGCTGCGGTGACGCATCCCGTCGCGCTCGCTGATCCGACGACGAACGCGGCGCGCGTGCTCGAAGTCGCCCGCGAGCTGCACGACCGGGGCGTCGCAGCGGCGGTGTTCCCTGAACTCGACCTCACCGGTTACAGCATCGACGACCTCGTCTTCCAGGACGTGCTGCTCGACGACGTGCTCGCGGCCATCAAGACGATCGTCGACGGCTCCGAAGGTCTGACGCCGGTGCTCGCCGTCGGCGCGCCGCTGCGCAAGGGCACGCGGCTGTTCAACTGTGCCGTCGTCATCAAGGACGGCGAGGTGCTCGGCGTCGTGCCGAAGAGCCACCTGCCCACCTACAAGGAGTTCTACGAGAAGCGCTGGTATGCACCGGGTCTCGACCAGCGCGGGCAGTACATCGACCTCGGCGACCTGGGCGAGGTGCCGTTCGGACCCGACCTCATCTTCCGCGCCGTCGACCTGCCCGACCTCGCGATCCACGTCGAGGTCTGCGAGGACGTGTGGGTGCCGATCCCGCCGTCGTCCGAGGCCGCCGCGGCCGGCGCGAGCGTCCTCATGAACCTGTCGGGCTCGCCGATCACGATCGGCAAGTCGTCGCAGCGCAGCCTCGTCGTGCAGAGCCAGTCGTTCCGCACCCTCGCCGCGTACGTCTACGCCGCGAGCGGCGAGGGTGAGTCGACGACCGACCTTGCCTGGGACGGGCAGACGATGATCTACGACCAGGGCACGCTGCTCGCCGAATCCGAGCGATTCCCGAGCGGCCCGCGCACGAGCATCGCCGACGTCGACCTGGGCGCCATCCGCCAGGCCCGCATGCGCTTCAACAGCTACGACGACAACCGTCCGGGCATCGGCCCGGCGCGTCCGCTGCGTGAGGTGCCGTTCGAACTCGGCGCCCCGGACGGTGACCGCGGCCTGCTCCGCGAGATCGAGCGCTTCCCGTTCGTCCCCGCCGACGACGCGCAGCTCGCGCAGGACTGCTACGAGGCGTATGAGATTCAGGTCTCGGGCCTCGAGCAGCGCATGCGCTCGATCGGCGCGCCGAAGATCGTCATCGGCGTCTCCGGTGGCCTCGACTCGACGCACGCCCTCATCGTCGCCGCCCGGGCGATGGACCGTGTCGGGCGCCCGCGCACCGACATCCTCGCGTACACGATGCCCGGCTTCGCGACGAGCGATCACACGAAGTCGAACGCGTACAAGCTCGCCGAAGCGCTCGGCGTGACGTTCGAGGAGGTCGACATCCGGCCGATGGCGACGCAGATGCTCAAGGACATGGGCCACCCCGCCGGCAGCGGCGAGCCCGTCTACGACGTGACGTTCGAGAACGTCCAGGCCGGCCTGCGCACCGACTTCCTGTTCCGCATCGCGAATCAGAAGAGTGGCATCGTCCTCGGCACCGGCGATCTGTCCGAACTCGCGCTCGGCTGGTGCACGTACGGCGTCGGCGACCAGATGTCGCACTACGGCGTCAACGCGGGCGTGCCGAAGACGTTGATGCAGCACCTCATCCGCTGGGTCGCCTCGGGTGACGAGTTCTCCGCCGAGGTCGGCGAGACGCTGCTGTCGATCCTCGACACCGAGATCTCGCCCGAGCTCGTGCCGACGAAGGAGGGCGAGAAGCCGCAGTCGACGCAGGACTCCATCGGCCCCTACAACCTGCAGGACTTCACGCTGTACCACGTGCTGACGCACGGTGCGCGCCCGAGCAAGATCGCGTTCCTCGCGATGCACGCCTGGCAGAACGCTGACGAAGGGCGCTGGCCGAGCGGTTTCCCCGACGACGAGCGCCCCGCCTACTCCCTCGCCGAGATCAAGAAGTGGCTCGAGGTGTTCCACAAGCGCTTCTTCAGCCAGCAGTTCAAGCGCTCGGCACTGCCGAACGGGCCGAAGGTGAGCGCCGGCGGCGCACTGTCGCCGCGTGGTGACTGGCGCATGCCGTCCGACGCGTCGTCGCGCGCTTGGCTGGCCGAGCTGGAACGCAACATCCCGAACGAGTGAGGAACGCTCAGCACGATCGGCGCGGCGGGCGGCTGCGCCGATCGCTCGCGTCGAGCGTCAGCCCGTCAGGGCAGCGGTCTGGGTGGAGGGAAGCCAGTAGCCGAGCGTCTTGACGCAGTTCTTCGCGAGACCCGCGGCGCGCAGCTTCTTCGTCAGAGCTCGTGTCGTGACGGTGTCGCACGCACCCCACGCGAAAACGCGCGGGCAATCGGCCGGTACGGCAAGAAGATTCGGTCGATCACCGCGACACGTGCGCCCGAGCGCCGGGTCGCCCAACTGGCTCAGGTCGGCGAGCACCTCGTCGACGGCGTCGAGCAGCGCGCCGCCGTCACGTTCGCGGCGCACCCAGCGCAGCGCGTCGCCGTCGCGCAGTCGCACCGGCAGTGCGCGGTCGTCAGGGTGCGTCCATTCGAGGACGACGGTCGTCGGCGCCGGCGACAGGGCGTCGAGCAGCGAGTTGATCGCGGGCAGTGACGCGGGGTCGCCGACGAGCAGGTGATGGTCGACGTCGTCGCAGCCCGGCAGCGACGGTTCCGAACCGTAGAGGCTTGCTTCGACCTGATCGCCCGGTTGCGCGCCGAGCGCCCACGCCGTCGCGGAACCGTCGTGGATGGCGAACTCGAGCCAGAACGTGTCCGTCGGGACGTCGGGGTCGACGAGCGTGTACGCCCGCTGATGCCCCGCACCCGTGCCGGAGCGATCGGCGAACCACAGCCGCACCCACATCGTCGGATACGGCGCGTGTGTACGCAGAAAACCGTTGCCCGAGAATCGAATCCGCACGAGCCGCGAAGATGGTTGTTCGCGCTCGAGCACGGTGAAGACGAAGTCCTGGGCGCGCAGTTCGCGCAGCACACGGCCCGCCTCGCCGCGCTCGACCCGTAGCAGGGTGCGTGGTGGCGTCATCGCGTCGTGGGGCTGGTCGCTCACGCGTCCCGCCTTCCTTCGGTGGCCCGGCGGTGACTGCCGTGGCCGGTGGTGATGCCGTCCCCGCACCTATCTGAGACGCGACGTGAGCCTCAGTCCGCGCGGTTGACGATCTCGACTTCTCTAAGGTTAGCATTGCCTAACTCGCGGTCCGGCAGGGCCTCGCGAGAACCATCACGTCATGACACGGGTGCCGTCGTGCGCCTGAACGAAAGGTCGTCCGCATGATCAACCGCCGTGGCTTCTTCGCCATCGCCGCCGCCGGTGCCACCAGCGCCCTCGCCGCCTGCAGCACCGGCTCGTCGTCCGACAAGGCCTCGAGTGCCACGTCAGGATCGGCCGGCTCGGCGGGCAGCGGCGCGGGCTTCCCCGTCACGATCAAGCACGCCCTCGGCACGACGAAGCTCGATAAGGCGCCGACGAAGATCGTCACGGCCGGCTGGTCGGACGCCGACATCCTGCTCGCCCTCGGCGTCGTGCCCGTCGCCGCGCCGGCGGTGACGTGGGGTGGCAACGCCGCGAAGTCGAGCGACTGGTTCGACGCGAAGCTCAAGGAGGTCGGCGGCAAGGCGCCCGAGCGCTACAGCGACGCCGACGGGACGCCCGTCGACAAGGTCGCCCAGTACCAGCCCGACCTCATCTCCGGCACGAACTCGGGCCTCAAGCAGGCTGAGTACGACAAGCTGACGAAGATCGCCCCGACCCTCGCGTACCCGAAGTACCCCTACGGCACGTCGTGGCAGGAGTCGACGAAGATGATCGCCGAGGCGCTCGGCAAGAAGGACGAGGGCGAGAAGGTCATCTCGGACACGCAGGCCAAGGTCAAGGCGGCCCTCGACAAGCACCCCGAACTCAAGGGCAAGAGCGTCGCCTGGGTCTACTTCGACGCGGCCAAGCTCAACTCGATCACCGTCTACACCCTCAACGACAACCGTCCGCGCGGCCTCGCCGACTTCGGGTTGAAGACGCCGTCGTTCGTCACGAAGGCGAGCCAGGGCGCGAAGACGTTCTCCACGGAACTGTCGGCCGAGAAGGCATCCGAACTCGACGCCGACATCATCGTGTTCGACGCGATGGACGCAGCGACGACGAAGAAGATCACCTCCGACAAGCTGCTGTCGCAGATCCCCGCGTTCAAGAAGGGCAGCTACCTCGCGCTGACCGACCAGAAGGCGTCCGAGACGATGGCCAGCCCGACGCCGCTGTCGATCCCCGTCGCGATCGACACCTTCCTGCCGAAGCTCGCCGAGGCCGCGAAGAAGGCCTGAGCGTAGGCTCGTTCGAGGGTTCGCCCGGCTGCCACCGCGCGACGGTGTGACGCGCCGGGCGAATCGTCGTTCCACTGGAAAGGGTGACGATGTCGACTCCCGCCGCGCCCCGCGCCGGCACCGATCAGCGTCGCACGCCGCGCATCGACGCCCGCCGCGTGCTCGCAGGCGGGCTGACGCTGCCGCTGCTGCTCGCGTTCGCCGTCGCCGTCTCGCTCACCGTCGGGGCGGGCTCGTTCCACGGCGGTGACGTCTCGGCGCTGCTCGCCTCGCGCGGCGACCGCACCGCCATCGGCATCATCGTCGGCGCGGCCGTCGCGATGGCGGGGACGGCGATGCAGGGCATCACCCGCAACCCGCTGGCCGACCCCGGCATCCTCGGCATCAACGCGGGTTCGGCGCTCGCCGTTGTCATCGGCATCACGTGGTGGGGCGTCTCGAACCTACTCGGGTACGTATTGCTGTCGCTCGTCGGCGCTGCCGTCGCGGCGGTCGCCGTCATGGCTCTCGCGACGTTCGGTGCGCGCGCTCTCGGGCAGGCGTCGCAGTCGGGGCCGCTGACGCTGGCGCTGTCCGGCATGGTGTTCACGGCGGGCACGTCGTCGATCGCGCAGGCCGTGCTCGTCTCCCACGGCAAGTCGCTCGACACCTACCGCTTCTGGCAGGTCGGGTCCGTCGCCGGCCGTGACCTCGGCGATCTCGTGCCGGCTGTGCCGTTCCTGCTCATCGGATTTCTCGTCCTGCTGGCCTCTGGACGCCGCCTCGACGTCCTCGCCATGGGCGATTCCGTCGCCGCCGGCCTCGGCGAGCGTCCTGGCCGGCTGCGGCTCGTCATCGGTGGAGCGGGCGTCCTGCTCGCCGCGGCCGCGACGGGTATCGCCGGGCCCATCGCCTTCGTCGGGCTCGTCGCGCCGCACGTCCTGCGCCCGCTCATCGGCACGTCCTACCGCGTCCTCGTGCCGGCCGCGGGGGTGCTCGGCGCGTGCATCGTCGTGCTGGCCGACACCCTCGGCCGCATCGTCTCCCCGCCCGGTGAGGTGCAGGTCGGCATCATGACGGCCGTCCTCGGCTGCCCGGCACTGCTGTGGGTCGTCGCACGAATGAGGTCGCTGTGAAGCGCGCGACGGCAGCACACGCCACGACGCCCAACACGTTCGACGCCGCGCGCCGCCGACGTCGGGGCGTCATGCTGGTTGCGCTGGTGCTCGTGACGTTCGGCGTCTTTCTGGCCCGGTGCCTGCTCGGTGACTTCACCGTGACGATTCCCGATTTCGTCCGCATCCTTCGCGGCGAGCATGTCGACGTGCCGGCCGCCAACTACATCGTCATGGAGTCGAAGCTGCCGCGCGCGCTCGCGTGCCTGCTCGCGGGCGCCGTGTTCGGGGCGTGCGGTGCGGCGATGCAGTCGCTCGTGCGCAATCCCCTCGCCAGCCCCGACGTCCTCGGCATCTCGCTCGGCTCGAGCACCGCGGCCGTGTTCTGCACGACGATCCTCGGTTGGAGCGGCGCGGGCGTGACGGGCGCCGCCATCGCGGGTGGCCTCGCCGTCTCCGCGGTGATCCTCGGGATGGCACGCGGGCAGACGCCGCGGATGATCCTCGTCGGGATCGCCCTGGCCGCCGCGCTGCAGTCGCTCATCCAGTGGATCCTGCTCGAGTCGAACGCCTACCAGGCGCAGGACGCGATGGCCTGGCTCGCCGGGTCCGTCTCGGCCGTGTCGTGGCCGCAGATCACCCGGCTCGCCGTCGTCGGCGCGCTCGTGCTCGTCGTCCTCGCGGCCCTCGCGCACTGGCTGCGCGTGCTCGAGATGGGGCGCCCGCTCGCCATCGGCCTCGGCGTGCCCGACGGGTTCGTGCGCGCCGTGACGTTCGGCGTCGTCGTCATCGGTGTGGCCGTGACGACGAGTGTCTGCGGGCCGATCTCGTTCGTCGCGCTGCTCGCCGGCCCGATCTCGCGGCGCCTCATGGGCCGCACCGCCATCGTCGCGGCCGCTCTCGTCGGCGCGATCATCACGATCGCGGGTGACTACGTCGGTGCCTACCTCGTTCCCGGTGACAACAAGCTGCCCGTCGGGATCATCACCGGCCTCGCCGGTGCGCCTGTCCTCGCCTGGCTGCTGCTGACCTCGCAGCGCCCGCCCCGCCGTTCGAAAGGCCGTGCCTCGTGACGTCCCTCGCCGCCCATGACCTCGTCCTGCGCTACGGATCCGGGCGTTCCGCAGGCCCCGACATCGTGCGAGGCATCACCTTCGAGGTGCCCGAGAACGCGGTCACCGTGCTGATCGGCGCGAACGGCTGCGGCAAGTCGACGCTGTTCGCGGGCCTGGCGCGGCTGCTCAAGCCCGCGGCCGGCGATGTGCTTCTCGACGGGCGCAGCATCGACGCGACGCCGACGCGCGAGGTCGCCAAGGCCCTCGCGCTGCTGCCGCAACACCCCATTGCGCCGGAGGGGATGACGGTGGCCGAGCTCGTGCGTCAGGGACGCACCCCGCACCAGGGCCTGCTCGGGCGCGGCGGGCCCGACGACGACGCTGCCGTCGCCGCGGCGATGGAGGCGACGGGCGTCAGCGAACTGGCAGAACGCACCGCCGATTCTCTTTCCGGCGGCCAGCGTCAGCGGGTGTGGCTCGCGATGGTGCTCGCGCAGCAGACCGGCATCCTCCTGCTCGACGAGCCGACGAGCTTCCTCGACATCGGCCACGCCGTCGAACTGCTCGACGTCGTCCGCCGCCGCAACCGCGAGCACGGAACGACCGTCGTCATGGTGCTGCACGACCTGTTCCTCGCGGCGCGCTACGCCGACCATCTCGTCGCGATGCAGGACGGTGAGATCGTCGCGGCGGGCGAGCCGACCGACGTGCTGACGGCGCAGCTCGCCGAGCAGCTGTACGGCATCCCGTGCGTCGTGCATCCTGACCCGAATACCGGGCGTCCGGTGGTGCTGCCGCGCTAGGCTCGAGCCACCACACGTCGATCGGGAGGGTTTGCCATGTCTCGCCAGCGCACCACGAGGCGGATGACGATCAAGCGCGCGATGCTCGCGTCGAGCGCCGTCGCGGCCCTGACGCTCACGGGGTGCTCGATGGGCTCCGACTCCGGTACGTCCGCCGCGAGCAGCGCGACGAGCGCCGCCGCGAGCGCAGCCTCGAATGCGAGCGGTTCGTCGAGTGCGGCGCCGTCGACCGATGTGTCGACGAGCCCTGCGTCCGAGTCGAGTTCGCCGTCGAGCGCATCGAGCTCCGTCGCCGCGTCGAGCGCGGCGCTGCCCGCCGACACGCAGCTGGCGAAGGCGACGGCGAACAAGTTGTCCTTCGCGGTGCCGAAGTCGTGGACCGTCGTCGACGGTGAGCTCGGCACAAGCAGGACGCGGTGAAGAAGCAGCTCGAGCCGATGGCGAAGAAGTCCGGCATGTCGCCCGAGAAGTACGTCGTGCAGATGACGTCGGCCGCAGACGTCCTCGCGATCGACGCCACGGGGGCGCAGAGGTTCAACGACAACATCAACGTCCTCAAGGTGACGCGTCCGAGCCTGGCGGGCAAGGCCCAGCTGGAGAAGGAACTCAACCAGCTCAACGCTGCAAGCGGTGCGAACGGGTCGAACAGTTCCAGCGACATGAAGGTCACCACCGGTGAATACAGCCGCATCACGACGCCGGCCGGCGCCGGTGAGCAGATGGAGTACACGCTGACGACGAAGGGTGTCACCGTGCACGGTGTCTCCATGGTCATCCCGAACGGCAGCGGGTCGTACTCGATGCTGACGGTGAGTGCCTCTGCGGCGGACAAGGCTGCCGAGTACGCGAAGACCGTCGCCGAGACCGCGCAGAAGATGTGACGCACCTCAGTCGGGAGCAGTTCGAGGACGCCGTCGGCGAGGCACTCGACGGCGTACCGCAGCGCTTCCTCGACCGTCTCGACAACGTCGTCTTCCAGGTCGAGGACGAGCCGTCACGCGAGCAGCTCGCCCAGGCCTGCGTCGCGCACGGCGAGGGCGAGCTGCTCGGGTTGTACGTCGGCGTCGCGCTACCGGATCGTGGCGAGGGCTACGGCTGGGGAGCCCTGCCCGACCAGATCTTCCTATTTTCCGGCCCCATCCAGCGGCTGAGCCACAGCCGCGAACAGGTGATCGAACAGATCCGCGTCACGCTCCTGCACGAGATCGGCCACTACTTCGGCCTCGACGACGCCCGCCTCCACGAGCTGGGCTGGGGCTGACCCCTCGCCCCTGCATGCCCCCGCGCCCATCTGCGATTCGCGTCCACGTTCGTCTCGTGGACGACGGCTCCGATGGCGTCCGCAGCCCTCAATCCGACCGCATCGCCCAGGCCCCGAACGTCGACGGGCCGTCGTAGCCCTCGAGGTCGTCGCTGATGTCGACGATGCGCCAGCCGGGCGGCATGCGCGCGCGGTCGCTGACGTCGTCGCGATCGAGGGGCGCGTTGAGCCCCTCACCCGTGGCCTTGAGCAGGGCTTCCTTCCGCGTCCAGATCTGCGTGAAGGCCCGACGTCCGTCATCGTCGCTCGCCGCTGCGTCGATGACGGCCTGCTCGCCGGGATGCAGCATCCGGCTGACGTCGGTGACGGTCGACGCCGCGGCCAGCACCTCCACGTCGATCCCGACGGGGACGTCCGCAGAGGCGAGCGCGGTGATCCACGGCGTCGAGCTCGTCGAGAAGAACCCGTCATGACCGACGGCGCGTGGACGCCCGTGCGGCTTGCCGCACGCCGTGCACGGCTCGCGCCAGTAGCGGATGTCCTCGTGAGGAATGGCCGCGAGGTTGGCCAGCTCATTGCGCAGCTGCGCACGGCGCGTGACGAACTCGCCGCGCGCGGTGTCCGAGCGCACGGCCAGGGCCCGCGCGCGTTCGTCGTCGTCGAGGCTGTCCGGGCCCAGCGTCGCGACGTCGGCCGCGGTGAGGGGCGCCCACGTCGCGCACAGGACGATCGACGGCGTGTGCATGCCGCCACCCTACGGCTCGCTGCGTCGCTCGAGCGGTCATTTTCCGCGGAATTCCGAGGTTGTCGCCGCGCTGCGCTAGCCTCGCGGACGTGATGAAGTTCGAGCCGGACGAGGCCACGTGGGTGCTGACGAGCACGGACGTCGGCCTGGCTGCCGTCGTCGGTGACGGCGCCTTCGGGCGCGGTCTCGACTACGCCATCGGGGGCAAGGTCATCGCGCTCGCGACGGCTGATCGCGGGCGTGTCCTCATGGGCACGGTCACCGGCAACGGTCTCGCGCCGTATCAGTGCCTCGTCACGTACAAGGGTGAGGCCGGCAACGGTGAGCCGTTGTGGGTCTCGCGCTGCACATGTCCTGTCGCGACCGAGTGCAAGCATGCGGTCGCCTCGATCCTCGCCGCTCGTCGCGCGCTGACGTCGGGGGTGCGCGAGGGCAGCGTCAGCCGCACATCGGCCCCGTCCGGTACGCGAAACGCCGCCGAGTCCAACGTCGTTCCCCTCTTCGGCGGGGCCGCGGCGTCCTCGACGAGTTCGTGGCGCGACAAGCTCACGGCGAGCCTCGGTCCGGACGAGTCGCAGCGCGCCGCGGCGCGGTCGGCGAGCCCGTCGAGTGATGCATGGCGCGCGCAACTCGGCCTGCAGTTCGAGCCGAAGGCCCGGCCTGCGTCGTTGACCGATTCGACGCCCGTGCAGCGGTTCGAGCTCAAACCGACGAAACTCATGCGTACCGGCCGTTGGTCGCGCACCGCGACGTGGCTCGACGCCCGCAGCAGTGCCGGCATCGCCGAGGCCGAGGAGCACCAGAGCGAGGCGCTGCGCCGCTTCATCACGCCCCACAAACCGCGGGTCGGCAACGGCCAGACCGTCTACCTCGACGAACTGGGTCCCGGCGTCTGGCAGGCGCTCGCCGAACTGACCGACGCAGGCGTCACGCTGATGCTCGCCGCGACGCCGGGTGAGGGCGTCACTCTCGCCGAAGCGGCCGAGGTGAGCCTCGGCGTCCACCGACGCGACGGCGGGCTCGTCCTGACGGCCGACGTCGTCGGTGTCGACCTCGAACCCGAGTTCGGCACGGCGACGCTCGTCGGCGATCCGGCCCACGGCGTCGCCATCCTCGACCGCGGCAGCCTCAAGCTCGTGCCGTTCCACGAACCGCCGCACGCCCTGCTCCAACCGCTCCTGCTCGGCGACGTCATCGAGGTGCCTGAAGCCGACGTGCCCGAGTTCGAGGCCGAGTTCCTGCCGCAGATTCGCCGGCACACGAGCGTCAGCGATGCGTCGCAGACGCTGACGGACGCCGTCGAACCGCGCCTCTTGCTCGTCGTCGAGCCGGTCACCGTCGGCAAGGCGAAGGTCGAGACGTTCTTCACGTACGGCGAACGTCGCCTCCCCTCGCCGCCGATGGGGCGCGGGCGCCAGTTCTCCAGCGAGGCCGCCGTCATCGCGCGCGCGGCGCTGCCGTTGAGTCGTCTGCGCCTGACGCGCGCCGTGCCGGCCTTCGACCTATGGGTCAAGCAGACCGCCGAACTGACCGGTCTGGAGGCCGTACGTCTCGCCGACGCCATCCCCGAGCTGCGGGCGATCGACGGCGTCGACGTCGTCATGAAGGGCGAGTTGCCCGCCTACGAGGAGGCCGAGGACGATCCGATCGTTCAGGTCGGCGTCAATGAGGCCGGCCTCGCAACCGACTGGCTCGACCTGCAGATCACGATCAGCGTCGACGGCCAGGAGGTGCCGTACCCCAACCTCATCGAGGCGATGAGCAAGGGGCGCGACGTCATGATGCTGCCGTCGGGCACGTACTTCCGCCTCGATTCACCTCAGCTGCTCGACATCGCCAAGGTGCTCGAGGAAGCGCAGCAACTCACCGACAAGAAGAACGACGGCCTGCAGATCAGTCGCTATGACATCGGGTTGTGGGATCAGCTCGTCGGGCTCGGCATCGTCGAGGCGCAGCGCTCCCAGTGGCAGGCGGCCGTCGAGGGGCTGACGAGGTCGGGGTGGAACCCGGAGAGCGTCGAGCTGCCCCCGTCGTTCCGGGCGACCCTGCGCCCCTACCAGCTCGAGGGATACGCCTGGCTCGCCAACCTGTGGGACGCGGGGCTCGGCGGCGTGCTCGCCGACGACATGGGGCTCGGCAAGACGATCCAGACCCTCGCGATGCTCGAACGCGCCCGCGCCGCAGGCGAACTCGACACGACGCCCGCACTCGTCGTCGCACCGACGTCGGTGCTGGGCGTATGGGCGCGCGAGGCCGCGCAGTTCGCGCCCGAGCTGAAGGTGAAGGTGCTCGCCGAGACGTCGAAGAAGCGCGGCACCGATGTGGCCGAGGAGATCCAGTGGGACGCTCCGCACGTCGTCGTGACGAGTTACGCCGTCGCACGGCTCGACGCCGACGCGTTCCATGCCTGCAGGTGGCGCGCGCTGATCCTCGACGAGGCGCAGATGGTGAAGAACCACACGTCGCAGACCTTCCAGGCCGTCAAGAAGATCGGCGCGCCGTTCGGGCTCGCGATCTCCGGCACACCGCTGGAGAACTCCGTCATGGACGTGTGGTCGCTGTTCAACCTCGTCGCGCCGGGGTTGTTTCCACGCCCGGAGGATTTCATCCGTCGCTACCGCAAGCCGATCGAGCAGGGGGAGGGGCACGTCGCCACAGATGCGCTCAAGGGCCTGCAACGGCGCATCGGCCCGCTCATGCTGCGTCGACGCAAGGGCGACGTCGCGCCCGATCTGCCCGAGAAGCAGGTGCAGCGCGTCGACGTCGCGATGTCGCCGCAGCACGAGCGCGTCTACAAACGGCACCTGCGGCGCGAGCAGCAGCGCCTCATGGGCCTGCTCAAGGACCCGGACGCCAACCGTGTCGAGATCCTGGCCGCGCTCACCCGCCTGCGTCGTCTCGCACTCGACCCGGCCCTCGTCGACGACGAGTTCGCCGGGCGTTCGGTGAGCCGCAAGGTCGAGACGGTCGTGCAGCAACTCGCCGAGATCGCCGCGGAGGGGCATCGCGCCCTCGTGTTCAGTCAGTTCACCGACTTTCTGGCGATCGTGCGCGAGGCCGCAGCCGACGCCGGCGTCTCGACGACGTACCTCGACGGCTCGACGCGCAACCGGCAGCAGGTCGTCGACGAGTTCAAGAGCGGCGAGGCCGACGCGTTCTTCATCTCCCTCAAGGCCGGGGGTACGGGGTTGACGCTGACGGAGGCCGACTACGTCATCGTCCTCGACCCGTGGTGGAACCCGGCGGCCGAGGATCAGGCCATCGACCGCGCACATCGCATCGGGCAGACCAAGCACGTCATGGTCTACCGCTATGTCAGCGCGGGCACGATCGAGGAGAAGGTCATGGAGCTGCAGGAGAAGAAGCGCAAGCTCTTCGACGACGTCGTCGACGCCGGTGCCGGCGGCGGTCGTCTCACCTCCGACGACATCACCGGCCTGCTCGAGGGGTAGGGCGCGAGGTCGTCACGGGTCGCACGGCTTGGGTGGGCCGCACGGGCGGAGCCCCAATATTTCTCTCGATGCAAAGTATCTTGATGTCAAGAGATCTGGTCTTCCGGCCGGCCGGACACCGTGAGGAGCGCACCAGCCATGACCCGCGAATGGGATGCGAAGAGCTACGACGAGTTGCCGCTGCCGCACGTCGGCTGGGGCAGACGCACCATCGAGCGCATGACGCTGCGCGGTGACGAACGGGTGCTCGACGCCGGATGCGGCACCGGCCGCGACGCGGCCGAGTTGCTGTCGCGCCATCCGGGTGTCGACCTCGTCGGCATTGACGGCTCGTCGCAGATGATCGCGCAGGCCCGCGAGCGGGTCGGGTCTGGGGCCGCATTCGCGGTGCGTGACCTCACCGAACCACTTGACGTCTCGGAGCTCGGCGCGCGGCCAGGCCCGTTCGACGCCGTCATGAGCGTCGCGTGCTTTCACTGGATCAGCGATCACGAGACGCTGTTCGCCCACCTCGCCGCGGTGCTGCGCCCGGGTGGCCGGCTGACGAGCGACTCCGGCGGCGAGGGCAACATCGAGAACGTCGAGCGCGCGATCGCGGCCGTCAACGCCGAGGGCTTCGCCCCTAAGGCCTTCGCCTCGCCCGAGGAGACGCGAGAACACTTGGAGCGCAACGGTTTCGACGTCGATCGCGTCGCGCTGCGCCCGAGCCCGATCCGCCTCGACGACCCCGACGTCATGGAGCGCTACCTCGCGACCGTCTGCCTCGGTTCCTACCTCGAGCGCATGAGCGAGCAGGAGGGCTGCGAGTTCACCCGGGCGGTGCGCGAGGCCATGGTCGAGCCGGTGCTCGACTACGTACGTCTCGAGATCGACGCGGTGCGCCGCTGACGCATCCCGCATCCGAAGCGACGAAAGCGCCGCGAACCGGCCGGTGGCTGACCTACCGTGAAACTCATGAAGCTCAGCCGCCGAACAGCCCCCAGCCACGCCGGTCAGTGCGTCCTCGTCACCGGTGGCGCGTCAGGTCTCGGCCTCGAACTCGTCAAGCTCTTCGTGGCCGACGCCGCCCGCGTCGTCGTCGCGGACCTCCACGCCGAGCGCCCGGCGAGCGTGCCGGACGGCGTCGACTACCTGA
Organism: Dermacoccus sp. Ellin185; assembly: GCF_000152185.1. Classification (NCBI taxonomy): domain Bacteria; kingdom Bacillati; phylum Actinomycetota; class Actinomycetes; order Micrococcales; family Dermacoccaceae; genus Dermacoccus; species Dermacoccus sp. Ellin185. The sequence continues at coordinate 26,966 of NZ_AEIQ01000090.1, forward strand.
CGCTCGACGTGCGCGACGATGCCGCTTGGGCCGATGCCCTCGCCTGGGTGGAGCAGCACTGGGGGCGCCTCGACATCCTCGTCAACAACGCGGGCATCGCCGTCGGCGGGCGCATCGACACGACGGCGATCGCCGACTGGGAGCGCGCGCTGTCGATCAACCTCATGGGCGTCGTGCGGGGGTGCCGCACGTTCACCCCGATGATGAAGGCGCAGCGCAGCGGCCACATCGTCAACACCGCCTCGCTCGCCGGGCTCGTCCACGCGCCGGCGATGGCGACATACAACGCGACGAAGGCCGCTGTCGTCGCCGTCAGCGAGACGCTGCAGAACGAACTGGCGCCGTTCGGCATCGACGTCAGCGTCATCTGCCCGTCGTTCTTCCGTACGAACCTCGCGCAGTCGTTGGCCGGAGCCGACGCCGAGATGGAGGCCAACGCCGTCGAGCTCATCAACGGCTCGCCTCGTTCGGCGGCCGATGTCGCCCGCACCGCGTTCGCCGGGATCGGCGCGCGCCGACACATGATCCTCACCGACCCGGACGGCCGGGTCGCCTACGGCGCCAAGCGTTTCGTCCGGCCCGTCTATGACGCGGCCATGGCCGGCGCTGCCAATCGTGTGGCGGCGGGCAAGGATCCGCAGCCCGCGGTACTCACCCAGCTCGGGCAGTGGGTGAAACGCCGCGCTGCCTGAGGGGAGGCCGGCGCGGGCACCCGTATCGCCAGTCTGAGGCCGCCAGTTGGTGGTGTCCGGCGTCAGCTTCCTGACGTTCCGACGTTTCCGCCCGTGCCTCCGGGCGCGGCGCCCGGCATCTGCCCGCCGCTCGGCGGTTGCTGGTTCGCATTGCCCGCCGAGCCGCCGGGCGCCTGGCCCTGGGCGCCCCCGCTCGTCCCGCTGCCCTGGCCTGCGGTGCCGGATCCGGACGCACCGGATCCGGACGTGCCAGATCCAGATGCACCCGCAGAACTGGTGGTGCCGCCCGACGTTCCGTTCGTACCGGAGCCCGAGGTGCCCGAGCCGGGCATCTGCATGCCCGGGCCCATCTGACCAGTCGTGCCCTGCTGATTCTGCGACGTGCCACCGGGCCCGCCCATTCCGCCGCCCATGCCGCCCCCCGACGTTCCGGCCGGCATTGCCGCGGCCGCGCCGATCGACACGAGCGACGCCGTGCCCATGGCCAGCGCCGACACGAGCGCCGACTTCTTCGCCGACCATCGCTCGGGTCCCGGCGCCGACGCGCCTGCCGTGTCGTTGCCGGTCGAAGCGCCCGAGGCAAACGGCGCCTCCTGCTCCGGTTCCCCGCGGCAGTCCGTGCCGGCGTCGCTGTCGGTGCCCGTGTGGGGCAGAGCAGTGCGGCGGACGGGCGGGATGTCGTGCAGTGTCGGGTCGTCGTCGTTCATGCTGTGTGCGTCGGGTCGGGGGTCGTCGTGGTCCATCGTGTCTCCTTCGTGCCTGGCGCCTCGGGTCGCGACGTCGCGGGCGCTCGCCCGTCATCCGCCGTCGACGTTGCGCGCCGGCACTGTGGAGAAGCTGTGCCCGGCGTGTCGTCGGTTCATGAAGCCGCCCGTCGGCCGGCCACTGCACGGCCCCGGGCTGGTCGTCGCACAGCCGGGCCAAAGCCGAGGTCGTGACGCTCGGGGCCATGAACTCCTCGATCTCAGCCGCCGGCTCACGCCTCGCGCGGCGCGCACCGCGTCATCGCTCCCGCCGGGCAACCGACGTGACGCTCCGTGGCGCGACAAGCCCCGATGCCGGGGATACCCCCGGCGCTCTGGGCCCCCGCACCACGGCCTCGAACACCTCCCGCGCCTGGCTGACGCGCCTCGTCACCGGCCCGCACGACGACCCGAACTGGGCCCGCCCGGCGCTGTTGGCCCTGCTCGCGGCGACTGCAGTGCTCTACCTGTGGAACCTCACCGCCAGTGGCTGGGCGAACGCCTTCTACTCCGCTGCGGCACAGGCGGGCTCGCAGAACTGGGAGGCGTTCTTCTTCGGCAGTTCCGACGCAGCGAACTCGATCACCGTCGACAAACCACCTGCGTCGCTGTGGGTCATGGCGCTGTCGGTGCGGCTGCTCGGCCTGAGCAGCTTCTCGATCCTCGTACCGCAGGTGCTCATGGGTGTGGCCACCGTCGCCATCCTGCACGCGACGGTGAAGCGTCACTTCGGCGCGGGCGCCGGCCTGCTCGCGGGCCTCGTCATGGCGCTCACCCCGGTCGCCGTCCTCATGTTCCGTTTCAACAACCCGGACGCGTTGCTCGTCCTGCTCATGACGGCGGCCGCCTGGGCCACGATGCGAGCGCTCGAGCGCGGTTCGGTGCGCTGGATGGCGTTGGTCGGCGCGTTGCTCGGTTTCGGGTTCCTGACGAAGACGCTGCAGGTTTTCCTCGTCATCCCCGGTTTCGGGGCGGCGTTCCTGCTGCTCGCTGCGGCGCCACTGCGTCGACGCCTCGTCGGCAGCCTCGTGGCCCTCGTCGCTCTCGTGGCATCCGCCGGGTGGTGGGTCGCGATCGTCGAACTGACCCCGGCGAGCATGCGTCCCTACGTCGGCGGCAGCCAGAGCAACTCCTTCCTCGACCTGACGTTCGGGTACAACGGCTTCGGCCGACTCAGCGGTGAGGAGACGGGCTCGGTGGGCGGCGGCGGGGGCGCTGCCGGCGGGCAGTGGGGTTCGACGGGGCTGACGCGCCTGTTCGACGCCGAGATCGGCGGCCAGATCAGCTGGCTCATCCCGGCCGCGATCATCCTCGGCGTCATGGGTGTCGTGATGCGCGCGCGTGCGCCGCGCACCGACGTCCGTCGGGCCGCCTACGCCGTGTGGGGCGGCTGGCTTCTGGTGACGATGCTGACTTTCTCGTTCATGGCCGGCATCTTCCACGCCTACTACACGGTGGCGTTGGCGCCGGCAGTCGCGGCACTCGTCGGCATGGGTGGCGCGCAGGCCTGGGAGCGTCGCCGCGAACCGGTCGGCACCCTGACGATGGCGGCCGCGGCCGCCGCGTCGTCGATCTGGGGGTTCGTCCTGCTCTCCCGCACGAGCGCCTACAGCGACGTGCTGCGCGTCGGCGTGCTGACGATCGGAATGACGTGCGCGGCACTCCTCGTCATCGGGCGACGGCTGCACGCGCGAGCCTTGCCCGTGATCGTCGCGGGCGCCGTGGTCGCGGGCCTCGTGGGGCCGACCGCGTACTCGCTCACGACGCTGACCTCCGGGCACACCGGCTCGATCGTCACCGCCGGGCCGGCGTCGGGCGGCATGAGTGGGATGCCGGGTGCGGGCGGCCGTGGCCCCGGTGCTCGCGACCTGGGTGGTTCGCCAGTAGGCGCGCCCCCGGCCGCTTCCTCGACGACGCGTGGCACCGTGCCCACCGGTGCAGGTGGGCAGGGAGTCGGTGGCGGCGGCATGGGCGGGTTGCTCGATGCCACGACACCGAGCGCCGCCGTCATCTCTGCCCTGCGGGCCGACGCGCAGCGTTACACCTGGGTGGCCGCGGCGGTGGGTTCGCAGAGCGCGGCCGGACTGCAGCTCGGAACGGGCGAGCCGGTCATGGCGATCGGCGGCTTCAACGGCACCGACCCGAGCCCGACGCTCGCCCAGTTCCAGGCCGAGGTGAAGGCAGGCAAGATTCACTACCTGCTGGCCAGTGGTGGAACATCGGCGGGCGGTGGGACGAGCTCGGCCCAGACGAGCGATGCGAGCCGCATCCTGGCGTGGGCGGAAGCCACCTACCGTCAGGTGACGATCGGATCGACGGTCTTCTACGACCTGACGCAGCCGCTCGATTGAAGCAGTCAGCCGGCCTCGACAGGGGTGAAACGCATTGGAAATCATCATTCTTCGACGTGTTTCACCTCTAGGGGTGGGGCAACGCGCGGGTGTGCCCCGTACCCTCATGGGGTGATGACTTCCGCCTCCCCCATCCGACTGGCCGTGATCGACGACTACGAGGTCGTCGTCAACGGTCTGGCCAAGATGCTCGAGCGCTACCGCGACCGGGTCGAGGTGGCCGAACTCGACATCGAGGGCCCGATGTCGACGGTCGAGCATCCCGTCGACATCGCGCTCTATGACACGTTCGGGCAGGCGCAGGGCGAGCCTGAGGCGCTGGCGCACCTGCTCAAGGAGCCCCGGGTCGACAAGGTCGTCGTGTACACGTGGAACTTCCAGCCCGACCTGGTGCGCCGCAGTCTCGATGCCGGCGTTCGGGGTTACCTCTCCAAGACGCTGCCCGCGGGCGAACTCGTCTCGGCGCTGGAGCGAGTGCACGCCGGCGAGGTCATCGTCTCGGCCGAGGTGGGCTCCGGCCCCATCGCCGGCGAATGGCCGGGGCGCGAGGAGGGGCTCACGCCGCGTGAAGCCGAGGTGCTCGCACTCATCACCCAGGGTCTGTCGAACAACGACATCGCCGCGCAGACGCACCTGTCGATCAACTCGGTGAAGAGCTACATCCGCACCGGCTATCGCAAGATCGGCGTGACGAGCCGCAGCCAGGCCGTGCTGTGGGGGGTTCGCCACGGCTTCGAGCCCGACCACCGTCGCATCGTCGCGGATCCCACCGTCCAAGATCGCTGAGCGCGCACACGCCAGGGCCGCCCCATCGTCAGGATCGACTGACGGGGGGCGGCCCTGATGTGTCCAAGGGGGTGGCGCAGGTCACCTGACGGTGATTTGGCGTCCACCTGGAGGACGTGTAATGTTTTCCGAGTCGCCGAGGGGCAGACAGCACAGAAACCCCAGTGTTTCCGGGCAGTTTGCCTCACGAGCTCGAACCTCACCGCAGTTTCGACAAGCGCGCCGGCTCCGCCAAGAGCAAGCGCCGAGTTGAAGTCGGGGAGCGAGGGTGGTAAGGTTGACGAGTTGCCCCGAGCGGGTGGCGAGCGAAAGTTCGCCGCTTCGTGTGGTGTGCGATGGTGTTTTGAGAACTCAACAGCGTGCCGATGTGATCATCGCCAAACATTTTAGTGGCACTTATGGAGTGTCGCGTGTTTTGGCTGAGTGATTAATGATTGTACAGAACGACGATGACCCTTTTGGGGTTGTTGTTTGTCACCGTTTTTTTCTCGGTCAGGGTAACAAATTTTTTCTACGGAGAGTTTGATCCTGGCTCAGGACGAACGCTGGCGGCGTGCTTAACACATGCAAGTCGAACGATGAAGCACCAGCTTGCTGGTGTGGATTAGTGGCGAACGGGTGAGTAACACGTGAGTAACCTGCCCCTCACTCTGGGATAAGCCTGGGAAACTGGGTCTAATACTGGATACGACCGATCTCCGCATGGAGTGTTGGTGGAAAGTTTTTGTGGTGGGGGATGGACTCGCGGCCTATCAGCTTGTTGGTGGGGTAATGGCCTACCAAGGCGACGACGGGTAGCCGGCCTGAGAGGGCGACCGGCCACACTGGGACTGAGACACGGCCCAGACTCCTACGGGAGGCAGCAGTGGGGAATATTGCACAATGGGCGAAAGCCTGATGCAGCGACGCCGCGTGAGGGATGACGGCCTTCGGGTTGTAAANNTTCACCAGGGACGAAGCTAACGTGACGGTACCTGGAGAAGAAGCACCGGCTAACTACGTGCCAGCAGCCGCGGTAATACGTAGGGTGCGGCGTTGTCCGGAATTATTGGGCGTAAAGAGCTTGTAGGCGGTCTGTCGCGTCTGCTGTGAAAGACCGGGGCTTAACTCCGGTTCTGCAGTGGGTACGGGCAGACTAGAGTGTGGTAGGGGAGACTGGAATTCCTGGTGTAGCGGTGAAATGCGCAGATATCAGGAGGAACACCGATGGCGAAGGCAGGTCTCTGGGCCATTACTGACGCTGAGAAGCGAAAGCATGGGGAGCGAACAGGATTAGATACCCTGGTAGTCCATGCCGTAAACGTTGGGCGCTAGGTGTGGGACTCATTCCACGAGTTCCGTGCCGCAGCTAACGCATTAAGCGCCCCGCCTGGGGAGTACGGCCGCAAGGCTAAAACTCAAAGGAATTGACGGGGGCCCGCACAAGCGGCGGAGCATGCGGATTAATTCGATGCAACGCGAAGAACCTTACCAAGGCTTGACATACACCGGAATCATGCAGAGATGTGTGCGTCTTCGGACTGGTGTACAGGTGGTGCATGGTTGTCGTCAGCTCGTGTCGTGAGATGTTGGGTTAAGTCCCGCAACGAGCGCAACCCTCGTTCCATGTTGCCAGCACTTCGGGTGGGGACTCATGGGAGACTGCCGGGGTCAACTCGGAGGAAGGTGGGGATGACGTCAAATCATCATGCCCCTTATGTCTTGGGCTTCACGCATGCTACAATGGCCGGTACAGAGGGTTGCGAAACCGTGAGGTGGAGCTAATCCCAAAAAACCGGTCTCAGTTCGGATTGGGGTCTGCAACTCGACCCCATGAAGTCGGAGTCGCTAGTAATCGCAGATCAGCAACGCTGCGGTGAATACGTTCCCGGGCCTTGTACACACCGCCCGTCAAGTCACGAAAGTCGGTAACACCCGAAGCCGGTGGCCTAACCCTTGTGGGGGGAGCCGTCGAAGGTGGGACTGGCGATTGGGACTAAGTCGTAACAAGGTAGCCGTACCGGAAGGTGCGGCTGGATCACCTCCTTTCTAAGGAGCATCAAGCCCTTGCCACACCGTCCGTGTGTGGGGGGTGCTCATGGGTGGAACGATGATCATGGTGCAGCCTGCATGGTTGCCGGCATCAGCGAGTACGAACCAGTCATACACGTCTTGATCCCTTGATGGGGTGAGGATGTGGGGTTGGTTGGGGAAAGCGTGGTGGTGGTGAG
>NZ_AEIQ01000089.1:0-618 GCF_000152185.1 Dermacoccus sp. Ellin185
GGCTGGTAATTATCGGTGGCGATCACGGCACGGCGGGGGGCTATTCGTATGACGGGGGAAGCGGCGCTGCGTGCTGGTGCTGGTTTAGTCCGAGTACTGACCCGCAGTGAAAACATTGCGCCGCTGCTGACTGCACGACCGGAATTGATGGTGCATGAACTGACGATGGACTCTCTTACCGAAAGCCTGGAATGGGCCGATGTGGTGGTGATTGGTCCCGGTCTGGGCCAGCAAGAGTGGGGGAAAAAAGCACTGCAAAAAGTTGAGAATTTTCGCAAACCGATGTTGTGGGATGCCGATGCATTGAACCTGCTGGCAATCAATCCCGATAAGCGTCACAATCGCGTGATCACGCCGCATCCTGGCGAGGCCGCACGGTTGTTAGGCTGTTCCGTCGCTGAAATTGAAAGTGACCGCTTACATTGCGCCAAACGTCTGGTACAACGTTATGGCGGCGTGGCGGTGCTGAAAGGTGCCGGAACCGTGGTCGCCGCCCATCCTGACGCTTTAGGCATTATTGATGCCGGAAATGCAGGCATGGCGAGCGGCGGCATGGGCGATGTGCTCTCTGGTATTATTGGCGCATTGCTTGGGCAAAAACTGTCGCCGTATGATGCA